>JBEPXV010000044.1:0-9236 GCA_041641695.1 Gammaproteobacteria bacterium
TTCATGTATGTATCAGTGACTGCAAATGCCGGCGCAGGGATAATGGGGGCGACCGCTCGTGCGGCCGCCCCATAACGGTTATTCTTCGAGGGCGTTGTCGTGAACGAACTCGATTACCTGCAATGCGTCATCCGACGCCTGGGTGAACGAATCAATGCCGCCGGTATCCGAGTAGCTCTGGCTGTCGAACAGGTAGTCGTAGATGTCGACAGTCGTCGGCAGATAGCTCCCGTCGTCCTGTTTTTCGAGGATGGTTACCTCGACGCCGTCATATGTTGCCTGACGGTCGTACGCGAAGTTGGAGTAATCAACGTAATCCGTCTCCGTCATCTCCGCGATACCGAGTATCGAATTCAGGTAGGCGATCTTGTCCACGGTGAGCGTTCCTGTCTTGTCAGCGCCGGCCGCGAGCAGCGAGGCCGCGAACTCCAGGTCGTCGGACGTGAGCGTGGGGTCGCGCAGCGCCGCCAGCACCTCGTCGTCAGCCGTCAGGCCCGGAAGGTATCCTTCGTTCATCAACGTGATGTAAAGAGCGGTGTTCTCCCGTGGCGAGTCGATGGTCTTGATGGTCCCATCCTCCAGCGTGGCCACCAACCGGCCGGAGCTGTCCAGCTCGATGCTGACCGCCGCGTTGAGGGTGCTCAGCGCCTCGGCGTAGGCGTGATCCATCACCGCGTCCGGGGCGCGCCCGATATTGAGGCGTCCGAACTCGACCTCCTGGGCGAGGCTCGGGTCAATAGGACTACCTTCCTCATCCAGCGGGATGGGGTTGCCGTCGGCATCGACGGGCTGTACGAATCCGTCGTCGTTCAGGATCGGTACGCCGTTCTCGTCGCGCAGGATCACCCACAGGTCACCGTAGAGATCACCCTTCGCGGTGCCGGCGCCTTCCGGCTTGCCGGTATCCGGCTTGCCGCCGCCGCCTGCCCAGGGTTTCTGGTCCGAGTCATCCTCTTCCTCGGTGCTCATGCCCTTCGGCACGCCGCCCGAGCCGCCCTGGCCGCCGGAACCCTGGCCGCCCGCGCCCTGGCCGCCGGACCCTTGGCCGCCCGAGCCCTGGCCGCCGGACCCTTGACCGCCCGAGCCCTGGCCGCCCTCGCCCTGCGCGGCGAGTACCGTGCCGCTGTCGAGGCCGACGGTGCCGTAAAGCATTGTGCTTCCCAGTGCCAGCGCGACCGCTGCCGTCACTGTCTTGAGAGTCGTCATATTGCGTGATGCCATAACTGTATTACCGTGTTGCTGTATTTTTCACATATCACCGGACCCGGGGTCCAATGGTGGTTCTGTTGTCGATCTTAAGTTTCAGGTTCGAGAAAATATCCCGGTAGTTGCCTATCTGATGTCTGCATCATCGGTCATATTCTCGTTGAACACATTCTGATCAATATTCCGAATTGGAACTGTGACCTACGTCATATATATGAGGTCGACGCGTGCTACTTCGATACGTACTTATACGCAAAACGCGTTCAGGCGTTCTTGGACGGATCAGAAACGCACGCCGGTGCCGAGCCAGAAGATGTTCTCTTCGTGATCGAAGCTCTCGGGCCGGTTCGTGAGGTTGACATCCAGATCCTCATACCCGGTCCAGGTGTAATCCAGGCGAAGGAACACGCCGCGGCTTCCCTGGAACTCCATGCCGCCGCCGAGCCGCATCCCGCTCAGGGTGTCGTCCTGGTCGGCGATTGTCTCCCCGAACTGGCTGTATTGGGTGGTGAGCTCGGTCCACGCGGTGCCGGCCCGCCCGTAGACGAGCACCCGGTCGCCGGCCACGTAGCCCAGGCGCGCCGCGAGTCCGTAGCTCAGGCTTTTCTCCACGTCGATATTCCGGACCGAGGGCTCGGTCGCGATGGCGCTGTCCCGGGCGAACGACCAGCTCAGCTCGCTTGGCTGGCCCTCGGCCTCCAGGCCGGCGTACCAGTTTCCGAAGGTCTTGCCGAAGCCGGCCAACAGTCCCCAGGTGGCGCCGCCGTCGCCGAAATCGGCCTTCAGGTTGGTCGAGTCCCGCTGGGGACCGCGAACGCCCGTGACTTTGGAGTCCAGGGAACCGTAGCCCGCCAGTACGCCGATATACGGACCCGAGAACGGATCGTCCCCGATATCGGCCGGCGGCACCGCCGGCTTGGCGGCGCGCTGGTAGGGCTCGGCGCCGACGCGCAGGAAAACCTGGTTGCGGTCGTAGTCCTCGGTGACGATGGTCGAGTCGAGATGCCGGAGGCGATACTCCGCCTCCAGGAAGAAGGAGCGGCTGAGCAGGTATCGCAGGCTGGCGCTGGCATTGGTCACATCATCCGTGCGGTCGATGCCCTGGTAATCGTACTCGCCGAAGGTTATGCCCGCGCTCGCCAGCAGATCGGGCCGGACGGCATGGCTGACCCGGCCCCCCGCCGAGGTGTACAGATAGCTCGATGCGCCGTCCAGGGTGGTTTCGCCGACCACCCGGTCGACGAAGCCGTTGACGGCGGTGCCCGGCGCCGGGTACCAGGTCAGGTTGCCGCCGAAAGCCAGGTCGCTGACATCCTCGAGCTGTGGGTCGTCGTAATCCTGTTCGAGGTGACCGGCGTAGAGCTCGCCCCGATACCGGTTCGGCTGGTTGAACGAATAGCCGCCGATCAGCCGATAGCCGTCGGAATCGCGGTCGAATCCATTGACGTCCACGTCCGTGTCATAGCGCCGGTTGTCCAGCGCCGCCTGGGCGAAAAGCTCGCCGCGTTCGCTGGTGCGGTATCCGGCGCGTATGCCGCCCGTGTACACCTGCCGGTCGCGGTCATCGTTGATGATCAGGCCGGTGTCACCCGTAACGTTGCGGTAGTCGAGTTGCTCGTAGGTGCCGCCGACGCGCACCGAGGCCCGCCCGAAGCGGTGGAACATGCCCGCGTAGCCCTGGGTATCCTCGTAGGTGGTGGGCTCGCGACCGAACACGTCGTCCGGGGACTCGCGGCTTTCATGGTAGTAGGCGTAGGAGCCGCCGCCGAACATGTTGGTGTTTTCGGTGAAGTCGTAGCGCCCGTCCGCGGATGCCCAGTAGTCCTCGTAATCCTCGCTGGAGTTGTCCGAGTAGCGGGCGACGTCGGCGCCGGCCCGGAACTGGGCCGCGTGGTCGTCCCAGGCAGATCTGAGCGTGATCGACGGAGAAAGCATCATAATCCAGTCGTCCACGGTGTTGTCGCGGGTCGCGAAGATGTTGTCGTCGTAGATTTCCGAGACGACGAGTCGGGGGTAGGCCCTGAATGAGCCCAGCGGGTAGCCGGGGCTGTACGACGCGGCCTCTTCGCCGCCCGGCCCCTGGCCGAGCGTGGTACCGGTGCCTTCGGGTGTCTGGCTGGTCGCGGGCCTGTCAGTGCCGGGCTCCATCGCCGGTGCCTCTGCCTGCGTGCCGGTGGCGCTGCCGGTCGCCGGGTCCGGCACCCCGGGCTCGGCGGTCACCGCCGGCGGCGTCGGCGGGGGTGCCATCGCCACGCTCACCAAGGCGTTGGCCACGGCGCCCGCGATCTCGCCCCGTCGACCGGAGGGTGCGGCACTGACGATGCGGCTGCTGACCACGCCGAGTGAGGACGTGCCGCCGGTCGCCGCACGCAGGCGGCGGGCGGTCAACAAAGCCAGCGCCGATGCCGTGCCCGGTTGCGCGGCAAGCTCGGGGTTGTCGGCCAGCACCTTGTCGAGCGCGGCCAGCACGGCCTCCCGGCCGTCGGGCTGGCCGCCGCTCAGCGTGGCTGTGACCTCGGCGGGGAGGGGGTCGGTGTCGGCGGCCATCAGGGATGCGCCGGGCGCGACCAGCGTCGCGCACACGGCCAGAAACAGGGCGCGCCGCGGAAATCGTGTCGGGAAGTTGTTCTTCATTTGATTTGAGTCGGTGACAAGCGTTCTGCAGGTTTTGACATGACGTTCAGCCGCGCTCTCGGCCCCGGAACGCCATGGTTTCGGGGTCGTTTTGCGCCTTGGCCGGGGATTGACGCGCCGAACGGGGCGTCGCTGCTTATTGATCCACTCTATCCTGATCGCGGTCCTGATCCTGATCCATGTTGCGATCCCTGTCCCGGTCCTGATCGGGGTCCTGATCCTGGTCCATGTCGCGATCCCTGTCCCGGTCCTGGTCCATGTCGCGATCCTGATCCTGGTCCATATCGCGGTCCTGATCCGGGTCCTGTTCCCGCTCACGTTCCTGTTCCTGTTCCTGCTGTTGTTGCTGCTGCTGGGTCTGGGTTGCCTGCGAGCCCCTCTTGCCCTCTCCGGACTGGGCCCCCTTGCCTGAACCCTGACCGGCGTTTCCGGAGCCCGAGCCGTCTCCGCCGGCGCCATTGCCGCCATTGCCGCCATTGCCACCATTGCCACCATTGCCACCATTGCCACCCGCACCGGCTCCGGCACCCGCGCCAGCTCCGGCACCCGCGCCAGCTCCGCCGCTGCCTTGCGCGAGCACGTCGGTCAAAGGCATCGTCATCAGCACTGCCGCCGAAACCGCCGCCAGCAGTATGCGTTTCGTCATCACTGGTTTCATGTGTTTCAATTCCACTGTGGGTCGTCTTGATAGTTCCTGGGAAATCTAGCACCTGGATGCCCCGACACTGTTGATGTGAGTCACGGAATTGAGTATCGGTGGTGCGATCCCGGGCCCGAGGCCGCTCTGTCCAGGGTCAAATCACCACGTGCCGTTCGAGCCATTTGCGACCGGCGCTCGCCGATGTCGGGGATGCGACAGCGGGCAGCGAGTCGACGCCGCGCATGCAGCGCGGCGCCCGTTGCGGCCCGCCGTATTCAACTCCACAGGCCCGGCGTTTACCCCTATAATCGGGCGCAAACCAATAATCGAACGGGATGACCATGAGCAGACGATTCTCCTGGGGCGGGTACTTTCTTCGCCTCCTCCTCGCCATTGTCGTGGTGTTCGCCACCTACAATCCGGAAGGTTTTTCATTCTTTCACTGGGTGCGGGATCACGCCCTGGACGCGGGCAACCAGATGCGCGCCATAATGGCGCTGGTGGGGATTCTCATCATCATCGGCTGGGTCATCTTCATCCGGGCGACCTATCGGTCGCTGGGGGCATTCGGCACCATCCTGGCGATCGGCTTCTTCGGGGCGTTGATCTGGGTGGCCCTGACGCTGCTTCCCATTCCCAGGGACAACGTCAAGCTCATCGTGTACCTGATCGAGATCGGCCTGGCCGGCGTGCTGTCCGCGGGCCTGTCCTGGTCCCATGTGCGCCGCCGGCTGACCGGCCAGCTGGATGTCGACGAAACAGATATGTAGCGGGACGATCCGCCGATTCTCTACCTGAAGCCGGCTTAACCAACTGTTTATGCGGCAATACCTGGATTTGATGCGACACGTGCGGGACAACGGGACGCCGAAGTCCGACCGCACCGGCACCGGCACGGTCAGCGTGTTCGGTTACCAGACCCGGTTCGACCTCACCGCCGGTTTTCCACTGGTGACCACCAAGAAGCTGCACGTCCGGTCCATCATTCACGAGCTTCTCTGGTTCCTGAGCGGCGACACCAACATCCGCTACCTCAAAGAGCACGGTGTCAGCATCTGGGACGAGTGGGCCGACGAGAACGGCAATCTCGGCCCGGTCTACGGCCGCCAGTGGCGCTCCTGGCCGGCGCCCGACGGGCAGCACATCGACCAGATCGACAAGCTGGTCCACCAGATCCGGAGCTGCCCCCATTCGCGCCGCCTCATCGTCAGCGCCTGGAACGTCGCCGATATCGAGCGCATGGCCCTGCCGCCGTGCCATGCACTGTTTCAGTTCTACGTGGCCGACGGCAGACTGTCCTGCCAGCTGTATCAGCGCAGCGCCGATATCTTTCTGGGCGTGCCGTTCAATATCGCATCCTACGCGCTGCTGACCATGATGATGGCCCGGGTAACGGGCCTGGAGCCCGGGGAGCTCATCCATACCTTCGGGGACGCGCACCTGTACTCCAATCATCTCGAGCAGGTGGAGACCCAGTTGCAGCGCGAGCCCTGTCCGCTGCCGACAATGCACATACGCGACCGGGGCCAGGGCATTTTCGATTTCCAGTTCGACGATTTCGAGCTGCAAGGCTATCAATGCCATCCGCACATCAAGGCCGAGGTCGCGGTCTAGGGCCGCGGCGCCATCATGGAAATCTCACTGGTCGTGGCAATGGACGAGAACCGGCTGATCGGAGCGCACAAGCGATTGCCCTGGCGGCTGCCGGCGGATCTCAGACACTTCAAGCGAATCACCATGGGCCATCCCATTGTCATGGGCCGGCGCACCTGGGAGTCCATCGGCCGGCCGTTGCCCGGACGGACCAATATCGTGGTCACCCGACAGCCGGGCTACGCGGCTGAAGGCGCCCTGGTGGTGGATTCCCCGGAAGAGGCAATGGAGGCGGCCGGCGACTGCGATGAGCTGATGGTGATCGGCGGGGCACGGCTGTACGAGGAGGTCCTGGCCGGAGCGCATCGAATCTATCTGACGGAAATCCACGCCGAGTTCGACGGCGACACCTGGTTTCCGGAGCTCAACGAAGACGAATGGGTCTGCGTCAGCCGCGAGGATTTCGAGAAGGACGAGCGTAATCCCTACGACTACAGCTTTCTTGTCCTGGAACGCGTGCCGGAGGCTCTCCCCGCGCAGCTGGTGCAACCGGCGTTGTAGATCCGGGCGGGGGCGTCGGCCGCGAAGCGGTCTACGCCGACGACCGCGGCCGCGCGGGAACCGGCGGGTCGTCAGGGATCTCCACCTGCTTCTGCTGCATCTGCCACAGCTCGGCATAATGGCCGCCGAGCGCCAGCAGCCGGTCGTGGGTCCCGCGCTCCACGATCTCACCGTGGTCCAGCACGAGTATCTCGTCGCAGTCCACCACCGTGGACAGGCGGTGAGCGATTACCAGGGTGGTCCGGTCCCTGGCGGCGCGTTCCAGAGCGGACTGGATGGCCTTTTCGGACCGGGTATCCAGCGATGAGGTCGCCTCGTCGAGTATCAGGATGGCGGGGTTCTTGAGCAGGGTGCGGGCTATGGCGATGCGCTGCTTCTCGCCGCCCGACACCTTGAGGCCCCGTTCGCCCACCAGCGTGTCGTAGCCGTTCGGCAGGGATTCGATGAACCGATCGAGCTGCGCCAGCGCGGCTGCCTCCATGACCTCGTCCTTTGTGGCGTCAGGACGCCCGTAGCGGATATTGTATTCGATGGTGTCATTGAACAGCACCGTGTCCTGGGGAACGATGCCGATCGCCGCGCGCAGGGATTCCGTATCCAGCTCGCGGATGTCGCGGCCATTGATGCGGATCGAGCCGCCGGTGACGTCGAAGAAGCGGAACAGCAGGCGGGCCAGCGTCGATTTGCCCGATCCGCTGGGTCCCACCACCGCGACCTTGCGACCGGCGGGAATCTGGAAATCCACGTCCCGCAGGATCGTGCGGTCCTCGTTGTAGGCGAACTCCACGTGATCGAAGCGCACCGAGACCTCGCGCGTATCCAGCGTCGTGCCGTCATCGGGATTGGGCACTTCCGGTGCCTCGCCCATCAGGCCGAACATCTGCTCCATGTCGGTCAGGCAGTGCTTGACCTCGCGGAATATGGTGCCCAGGAAGTTCAGCGGAATGTAGAGCTGAATCAGGAACGCGTTGACCATGACGAAATCGCCGAGCGTCATGGTGCCTGCCACCACCTCCCGGGCCGCCATCACCATCAGCAGCGTCAGGCCGCCCCCGATGATTACGCCCTGGCCGATGTTCAGAAAGGCCAGCGATACGAGATTCTTGATCGACGCCTTTTCCCATACGCGCAGGTTTTCGTCGTAGCGGCGGGATTCCCAGCGCTCGTTGCCGAAGTATTTGACCGTCTCATAGTTGATCAACGAGTCCACGGCCGATGTGTTGGCCGACGAGTCGGCCTGGTTCATCTGGACGCGGAACTTGATTCGCCACTCGGTTACTTTATAGGTGTATACGAAGTACACCACCACCGTGATCAGCGTAATGGCTGCAAACCACGGGTTGAAGTTCGCCAGCAGTATGCCGCAGACCACGAGGATCTCGAAGATCGTGGGCAGCACGCTGAATATCATGTAGTTCAACAGCTGAGTAATGCTGCGGCTGCCGCGCTCCAGATCCCGGGACAGGCCGCCCGTCTGGCGGTCGAGGTGAAAGCGCAGTGACAGATTGTGCAGGTGGCGGAACACCTTGAGGGTAATCCGCCGGGTGGACCGCTGCGCCGCCTTGGCGAACACGGCGTTGCGAAGCTCCTGGAACAGGATGGTGGAGAACCGGAGCAGGCCGTAGGCGACGAGCAGTGCCAGCGGCACGGTCAACAGGGCCGTCGCCTGTCCCGATGTGTCGAGCCGGTCGACGATCGCCTTGAGGGCGACCGGCACGCCGATGTTGGCGAGCTTGGCGAGGGCAAGCAGTGCCAGGGCGCCCCCGAGACGCCAGCGATAATCCCACAGATAGGGCACGAGAGTGGCCATGGTCTGCCAGTCGCGCCGCCCGCTGGCGGGCATTTCCGTATGAGTGCGATGCATGCGGTGTTCCGGGAGGATCAGTGCCGGTTAATGGGGACGGGTCGGTACGCCTTTCAAGTGACAATGTCGCTTCCCGGCGCCGGGGCATTAAACCCGCGTCCGGCGAATTCATCAACCTGTCCGCCTACGGGAAATGCAGCGGGCCATGGAGACGGGCCGTGCATGCCGGGTCTTGAAACGGTCCCGGGGACTCGCGGCAGCGGGCGGGCGCCGGGACATGGTATCGACAAGTCCGCGCTTTTATACTCCCCGAACACTCCCCGGGCCGGATGTATTGCCACCATGAATTCAATCACAAAGCGCCTCGCAGTCCTCGTCGGGGTGTCCGCGAACGAGCCTGGAATCACCCCTTGAAACCCGAACCGTCACGCACGACCGTGCCCGGGACCCCGCGGCGGATCACCAACGTGTACCCGCTGCTCATCGCCGTGGTGCTGCTGTTGATTGTCACCGCCGCCCTCGTGGGCGCTTATCCGCTGGGTGGCGGCGACGCGATCGCCGGCCTGTGGGCGGCGCTGACGGGCGGCGCGGTCCCGGACCGCCAGTCGATGACGGTGCTCCTTTCTATCCGGCTGCCGCGTATTGCGGCCGCCCTGGTGCTGGGAGGCTGTCTGGCGGCGGCCGGCGCAGTCTACCAGCAGATTTTCCGCAACCCGCTGGTGTCGCCGGATATCCTGGGAGTGTCGGGCGGCGCGGGCCTGGGCGCCGCGCTGGGGATCTTTCTCTCCCTGTCGGTGT
>JBEPXV010000045.1:0-9222 GCA_041641695.1 Gammaproteobacteria bacterium
ACGGCGACGTGGGTCTGAAGGTTGCGGGCGTGCAGGCCCATGCCCTCCGAGCCCCAGTAGGCCAGGGGCCGGACGTAGGCCTCGGTCAGCCCGTTCTCGCGGACCACCAGCTTCTGCGCCTCGTTCAGAGTCTCCCGGTCGAAGGGCAGTTTCATGCCCATGATCCGCGCCGAGCGGAAGAAGCGGTCGGTGTGGTCGTGGAGGCGGAAGATCGCGGTGCCCCGGTCCGTCTTGTAGGCGCGCAGCCCCTCGAATACCCCCACGCCGTAGTGCAGGGTATGGGTAAGTACATGCACGTTCGCCTCCCGCCAGGGCACGAGCTCGCCGTCCATCCAGATGACGCCGTCGCGATCTGCAAATGACATGATGCTATATCTCCAGTCAGGTGTCGGGTTTTACCCGGTTATTCGAATAGTCGGTGCCAGATGTCCGCCACGGACCGGCGCTCCCCGTCCAGCTCGCCGGCCTCCAGCAGCAGCTCCTGCTCGGCCAGCTTGTGGCCGTGGTCCACGTTCAGGTAGCGTTGATAGGCGTCCTTCAGCCGCGCCGCATCGCTCCGGTCCATCAGCGACAGCTTGTCGATGGTCTCGAGGAGCGCCAGCGTGTTGCGCGGCCCGGCCAGGGCCGGATGATCGTGCGCGTACCGGAGTACGTAATATTGGACTATGAACTCGATGTCAATAATACCGCCCGGGCACTGCTTCAGATCCAAGCGCCCGGCGGTGCTGCGATCGTTCGCCGCGCGCATCCGGCTGCGCATCTGCGTGACATCCTCGCGCAGCTTTTCCGGGTCGCGGGCGGTGCGCAGCACTTCGTCGCGCACTGCCTGGAAGGCGTCCGCCAGCGCCGGCGGCCCGGTGACCACCCGGGCGCGCACCAGCGCCTGGTGCTCCCAGGTCCAGGCGCGCTCGAGCTGGTAGCTGTGAAATGACGGCAGCGACGTGACCAGCGGCCCCGAGCCGCCGCTCGGCCGCAGGCGGTAGTCGATCTCGTACACCACCCCCGACTGGGTACGGGTGGCGATCGCGTGGGTGATGCGCTGGGCCAGGCGCGCGAAGTACTGGTCGTTGCTGACCGAGCGCCGGCCGCCGGTGGTGGCGGCCGTGGGGTCGCAGCCCTGGTGCATGAAGACCAGGTCGATGTCCGAGTTATAGCCGAGCTCGCGGCTGCCCAGCTTGCCGTAGCCCACGATGCCGAAGGCCGGCGTCCCGCCGTTGTCCTCCGCCTCGGGGTCGCCGATGCTGGCGGCGAGCCCGAGGCGGCACCAGGCCGTGACCGCGTCCAGCAGCTTCTCCGCCACCAGGCAGATACGGTGTGCCACCTGCGCGCGGTCGATGACGCCGAAGATATCCGCGGCGGCGATGCGCAGCATCTGGGCGTGGTGTATCTCGCGGAACGCCTCCATGTACGCCTCGGTGTCCTCCGGGTCCAGGGCCTGCAGGCGGTGCCGGATCTCGGCATCCAGCGCCTGCTCGAAGGACTCCGGGGTGTCGGTGATGGGACCGAGCAGCTCCTCCAGGAGCAGCGGGTACCTGCTGATCCAGCTGCTCACCCAGGCGCTGGCGCTGCACAGGCGCACTAGCTGCTCCAGGGCCTGTGGATTCTCGATCAGCAGGATCAGGTAGGTGGACCGGCGGCCCACGGCCTCCACGAAATGAACCAGCCGCGTCAGTGTTTCGTGGGGGTGTGCGGTCTCCCCGGCGAGTTGGATCAGGGCGGGCATCAGGCGGTCGAGACGCTCCCGGCCCACCTTCGAGTGCACATGGTAGGACTTGCCCCGGCGCATCTGGTGCAGCAGGTCGAAGGTCGAGCCGGGATCCTCGTACCCGGCCTCCCGCAACAGCGGCAGGGCGGTCTCCCGCTCGATGCGCGCCGACCAGACGTCCCCCATGGTGTTCAGGGCATCGCCAGGAGGGGGTTTTTCGCTCAGGATGCGCTGGAAGGCCTCGTTGACACGGTCCTTCACCTCCCGCAGTTTTTCCTCGAGGACGGCCCAGTCGTTCTCGCCCATGGCCAGCGCCAGCCGGGCCCGCTGGGTTTCGTCTCTGGGCAGTACGTGAGTCTGCTCGTCCGCCAGCATCTGCAGGCGGTGCTCCAGGTTGCGCAGGAAGCGGTAGCACGACTCCAGCGCGCTCACGGTGCCGGCCTCGAGCGCATCGATCCCGGCGAGCTCGCGCAGCGCCGGATGTATCCGGCTGGTCTGCAGGCGCGGCTCCCGACCGCCGCGGATAAGCTGCAGGCTCTGGACGATGAACTCAATCTCCCGGATGCCGCCCCGTCCCAGCTTGATGTCGCCCTCGCCGTGCTTGCGCTTCACTTCACGGTCGATCATCTGCTTCATGTCCCGGATCGCCTGGATCGCGCCGAAGTCCAGATACTTGCGGTAGATGAACGGCCGGAGCTGGTCCAGCAGCCAGCGGCCGGCGTCGATATCACCGGCCACCGGGCGGGCCTTGACCAGGGCATAGCGCTCCCAGTCGCGGCCGTGGACCTGGTAGTACTGGATCATGGCGTCGAAGGACAGGGCCAGCGGGCCGCTGTTGCCATTGGGGCGCAGGCGCATGTCCACCCGGAACACGTAGCCGTCCTCGGTAATCTGGTCGAGGGCCTGGATCACGCGGGGGCCGAGCTTGCTGAAGAACTCATGGTTCGACAACGGACGGGCCCCGTCAGTCTCGCCGTCAGCGCGATAGGCGAAGATCAGGTCGATATCCGAGGAGAAATTCAGCTCGCGCCCGCCGAGCTTCCCCAGGCCCAGAACAGTCAGGGCCACCGCCTCGCCATGCTCGTCCCGCGGCGTGCCGCGCTCGCCGCATGCCAGCTCATACAGTGTCGCCAGGGCGAGCTGGATGCAGGCGTCGGCCAGCTCGCTCATGGTGGCCGTCACCTCGCCGAGGTCTGCCCAGCCCGCCAGGTCGCGCCAGGCGATGCGGACCGCCTCGCGCCGACGAAGCCGGCGCAGAGCCCGGTAGAGGTCATGCTCGGTTTCGAGGTCCGCGGCCAGGGCCGCGATCCGGTCACGCAGCTCGTTGTCGCGGTACACCCGCTCCAGGTCCCCGGAGTGGTCCAACTCTTCCAGCACGTCGGGGTGCAGGGAGCAGGTCCTGGACACGAACTCGCTGCTCGCCCAGACCCCCGGCAGGGATTCGAGCACCGCGCCGCTGCCCAGGGGCTCGTCCGCGTTGCCGCGATACGTGTCCCAGTGCGCCTCGACGCGCCCGCGCAGGACATCCGGCAGCGCGTCGAAGTCGGGGCTCCCGTCAGGGTTGCTCATATCGATGCTCAAGGTTGTGGTACGCCGTGCGGCGCATTCCGTGGCACAATGATGAACCCGATGTTAACGCGAATGCACCGCCCGAGGATTGTCGATGGAGCCATTGGTAGATCCCGCTGTCGAGTCCTACGCCGCCGAGCACTCGAGCGAACCGGACAAGCTGCTGCAGGAGCTCGAGCGGTACACCTACGAGCATCTCGACGAGCCGCAGATGGTGGTGGGCCGGCTCGAGGCGGCCTTCCTGCAGATGCTGGTGCGGCTGATACCGGCCCGGCGGGTGCTGGAGATCGGCCTGTTCAGCGGCTACTCCGCGCTGGCCATGGCCGAGGCCCTGGACGAGCACGGCGAGATCGTCAGCTGCGAGCTGGACGAAAAGCACGCCGAGGTCGCCCGCTCGTTTTTCAAGCGCAGCCCCGTCGGCTACAAGATCGGCATCCGCGTGGGTCCGGCCCTCGAGTCGCTGGAGCGGATCGAGGGGCCGTTCGACATGGTCTTCCTGGATGCGGACAAGGAGAACTACTCGCGCTACTACGACCTGGTCATGCCCAAGCTGCGCCGGGGCGGCCTGATCGTGGCGGACAACGTGCTGTGGTCGGGCCGGGTCCTGAATCCGGAGAAGGACACCGACCACGCCCTGGTCGCCTTCAACGACAAGGTGCAGAACGATCCGGCTGTGGAAAACGTGCTCCTGACGGTGCGCGACGGCATGATGGTGGCGCGCAAGATCTGAGCCGGTCTTATGACACTTGAGGCTGGATGCCGTCGCGTTCCAGCATGCGCTGCCGGGAGCGGACCAGGTCCCGGTCGAGGAACGTTCCCTGGAAATGCCTGGCGCCCGATTCGGGCTCGAACGCTTCCCGCCCGTGCAGCACGCGCATGTTGTCCAGGGCGATCATTTCCCCGGGACGCAGCCGGAAACGCACGGTGAACCGGGGGTCGCGCAGCAATTCCCAGAACCGCCGGTAGGCGCGGTAGAACGGCTCGACCCGGTCTGCGGGCAGTCGCAGGGAGTCGCGGATCCAGTTGTTGAAGCGGATGATCACGGGCCGGCCTTGCTCGTCGCAGGCGATGACGGGCGCCCGGTACGCGATATCGGCGGTTTCGTCCTGAAAGCGGTAATCGATGGCCAGCTCGTTGAGGAGCCGGAATGCTTCCGGGTCGTTGGCCCGCAGAGCCTCGGCGGCGGCATAGCCGTCCGTGAGCCTGGATTCGCCGCCCCGGGCCTCATTGCTCAGGCAATAGAGCAGCTGAAAGTCCGGCGGCCGTTCCCAGTTCGGCAGGTCGGTGTGCGGCGCGAGCGCGACCGCCGTGTACGCCGTGTTGTTGGGGTCGGGCCGGGAGACGACGTCGAAATGGCGGCCGAAATTGGTCTCCCGGGCCCAGCCCACGCGCTCGGCGACGCGCAGCACCTCGCCCTCGGCGACGGGACCGCCGCGCAGAATCGCGAAACCGTAGCGGTCGAGGGCGCGCAGCCAGCTTGCCAGCCCGGCTTCCGTGCTCATGAGGGCGCGGTGCTGGACCTCGGGCAGCCGGCCGCCCAGGGATTCTCCCCAGGGAATCTTGCGGTCCACGGACAGCGGGTCCGGGGCGGCGGCATCCGCGCGCTGCCGTAGCCATCCCGGGTCGAAACGGCTCTGGTGCGGCTCGAATCCCGGCATCGCCGGCCATTGCAATTGCAGCGCCGCGTCGGCGGCAATCGCCGGCTCGGGGGCGGGCAGTGTCTCGGGCAGGTCGATGATCCGGATCAGCCGCTCGCGGGTCTGCGGGTGGCGGCAGGCGGGACAGGCGCAGTGATCGCGCAGCCAGATATGGTGAAAAAAGGCAGTGAAGCCGTCGTCCCAGGCGAGATGTACGCCGCTTGCCCCGGGCGTCGCGGCGCTCAGGCGGGTGGTGCCGGCGTAAGGGGTGAGCTCGCCCATGTCGACAATCAGGGCGGGCGCGGCGACGGCGGCGTTGGGCTGCATCAAGTTACCTCGTGCGTGGATTGCAATAGAATGAGGCAGTGTGCGTCCCGGCCACGGGCCGCGACAAACGAAAAATCCCGTCACCATTACCCGGTTTTGCTTATGGCCCGGAACCACTCACTGCTGCCGCGCAGGCTGCCGCCCGCGCAGACCCTGCACGCCTTCGACGCTGCCGCCCGGCACATGAGCTTCACCGAGGCCGCCCGAGAGCTGGGCATCACCCAGGCGGCGGTCAGCCAGCGGATCCGTTTGCTGGAGCATCGGCTCGGTCAGCCTCTGTTCCTGCGCCAGCCGCGGGGTTTGGCGCTTACCGACGCCGGGCGTGCCCTGCTGCCCGCCGTGAACGACGCCTTCGAACGGTTGTCCTCGGGCATCGGCGAAGTGTTCGGCGCCCCCCGTGACGCGCCGCTCACGGTTCGCACCACGCCGAGCTTCGCCGCCCACTGGCTGGCGCCCCGGCTGCATGCCTTCCAGGCCCTGCATCCGGATATCCCGCTGCGCCTGACCTCGGCCGTGTGGCCTTCGGAGTTCGACCTGGCGGGGGTGGATATCGAGGTGCGCTACGGGCGCGGCGGATGGGACGGCGTCGAGGACCAGCGGCTGACGCGGGAGCGCCTGGCGCCGGTCTGCGCCCCCGGTACCGCCCGGGAGCTCGCAGCACCCGCCGATCTGGCCGACCGGGTGCTGATCCATGCGGTGGGCTTCGAGGCCGGATGGGGGCAGTGGCTTGCCATGGCCGGGGCGGGGGACATCTTTGAGCGCGCCCGGTCCCTGCTCTGCGACACCATGGCGGTCGGCCTGGAGCTCGCGATACACGGTGCCGGCGTGGCGCTGGGGCGCAGCGGATTTATCGATTGCCTGGTCAACGAAGGACGGCTGGCCGTGCCGTTCGATCTGTGGCTCGAGACCGACGAGACGTTCTACCTGGCACGCCTCGCCGGCGGTGAGCCGCGGCCGGAAGCGGAAGCTTTCTGGGCCTGGATGAGCGCTCAGAGCCCCGACCCGGACTGACCGGGCACACGCAGCCGCGGCCCCTTTCGCGGTGGCGGAGCGATCCGTGAGATATGGCACCACACTCTTGTCCGAACCCGGCTGGCATGGCCGCTGCTATAAACATGTTGTTCCTCTCGCCAAGAACGCAGAGAACGCAAAGAATTCCTGAATGACGATCCGACGTGGACGCCGCGGGGGAACTGTCTCAGTCGTCCCGCCGGGCAAGGGTGAGAGCTGATGGGCGGAAGGACCGGGCGAGGGCAGGCTGGCTATGTCCTGACTGGTCGCCGGCGACCCAATAATTCCTTTGCGTTCCTAGCGTTCTTGGCGAGAGGAACAACAAACTCAGTCCCCGGCTCAGGATTCGGAAACCGACTCCATCAAGCCTTCTTCCTCGCGTTTCTTCAGCACACTGTCGAGCCAGTCGGGGTCCATCTCGGGCACCGAGGACAGCAGCAGCTCGGTGTACTCGTGGTGCGGCGGCGTGAAGATCTCGTCCTTCGGCCCGTATTCGACCACCTTGCCCTGCAGCATCACCACAACGTCGTCGGCGATGGCGCGCACCGTGGCCAAGTCGTGGGTGATGAACATGTAGCCCAGATTCAGCTCCTGCTGAAGGCGGTCGAGCAGCTTCAGGATCTCCTCGGCCACCACCTGGTCCAGCGCCGAGGTCACCTCGTCGCAGATGATGAACTCGGGCTCCGCCGCCAGGGCGCGGGCGATGCAGATGCGCTGTTTCTGACCGCCCGACAGCTCGGACGGGAAGCGCTCGATAAACTCCGAGGCATCCATCTCGATCATCTCCAGCAGAGCACGGATGCGGTGATCCAGCTCCCGGCCGCGTATGCCGAGGTAGAACTGCAGGGGCCGGCCGATGATGTCGCGAATCCGCTGGCGCGGATTGATGGCGGTGTCCGCCATCTGGTAGATCATCTGCGCGTGGCGCAGCTGGCTCTTGGTCCGCTGGCGGTAGTCGCCCGGCAGCTCCTGGTCGCCGAACAGCACCCGGCCCTCCCGGGGCGGCAGCAGTCCCGTGATCACCCGCGCCGCGGTACTCTTGCCGCTGCCGCTCTCGCCCACCACGGCAAGCGTGCGTCCCCGGTAAATCTCGAAGCTGACATCATGCAGAACCGGGACGTTGCCGTAGGCGGCGGTGACGTGGTCCACCGCGACCAGCGGCTCCGCGTCCCGCTCGGACCGCTCGGTCTTGCGGAACGTGCGCACCGCCCACAGGGTCTTGGTGTAGTCCGCCGTGGGGCTGGCCATCATGGTCCGGGTGTCCGCTTCCTCCACCTGCTCGCCGTAGCGCAGCACCATGATGCGGTCGGCCATCTGCGCCACCACCGCCAGGTCATGGGTAATGTAGATCGCGGCGGTGTCGAACTGTTTGACGATATCCCGGATCGTGGTCAGCACCTCGATCTGGGTGGTGACGTCAAGGGCGGTGGTAGGCTCGTCAAAAATGATGAGGTCAGGCTGGCAGGCCATGGCCATGGCGGTCATGGCCCGCTGCAACTGGCCGCCGGAGACCTGGTGTGGATAGCGATAGCCGATGTTGTCGGGATCCGGGAGCAGCAGCCGCTTGTAGAAGTCCTTGGCGTCGGCCTCGGCCTCGGTCTGGGTCTTGATGCCGTGCTCCACCGGCGTCTCGACGAATTGCTCGATCAGCCGGTGGGCGGGATTGAAAGCCGCGGCGGCGCTCTGCGCCACGTAGGCGATGCGCACGCCGCGCAGCTCACGCCGGGTGCGCTCGCTGGCGGCCAGCAGGTCGATGCCGTCGAACACGATTGAGCCGCCGGTGATGCGGCAGCCCGGCCGGGCGAAGGCCATGGCGGCCAGGCCGATGGTGGATTTGCCCGCCCCGGACTCGCCGATCAGGCCCAGGATCTCACCGCGATGCAGAGTCAGGTCGACGCCCTTGACGATCTCCTGCCAGGCCTCCTCGGCCTGTCCCTCGATGCGCAGGCCGCGCATCTCCAACAGTATGTCGCCCTGGTTGCCGGAGGTGCCCTCAGTGCTCATCGCGCAGCCCGCTGGTCTTGTGCAGGAACCAGTCGACGACGAAATTGACCCCCAGGGTCAGCAGCGCGATGGCCGCCGCCGGCAGCAGGGGCGTGATATCGCCGTAACTGATCAGGGTGGCGTTGTCGCGCACCATGGAGCCCCAGTCCGCGGTGGGCGGCTGAATGCCCAGGCCCAGGAAGCTCAGCGCCGCGATGGTCAGGAACACGAAGCAGAAGCGCAGCCCGAACTCCGCCACCAGCGGCGCGGTGACGTTGGGCAGGATCTCGTGGGTGACCAGCCACCACAGCCCCTCGCCGCGCAGGCGCGCCGCCTCGACGAAATCCATGACCGCGACGTTGGCGCCCACCGCCCGCGCCAGGCGGAAGACGCGCGTGGAATCCAGCACCGCGATGATGACGATCAGCACCGGGATCGAGGTCCCGAATATCGTCAGCAGCAGCAGCGCGAAAATCAGCTGCGGAATGGCCATGAGAATGTCCACCAGGCGGCTCAGTAGCTGGTCCATCCAGCCGCCGAGCAGCGCGGCGAGGATGCCGGCGGTACCGCCGATCAGAAACGCCAGGCAGGTGGTCAGAAAGGCGATGCCGATGGTGTTGCGCGCCCCGTAAAGCAGGCGGGTCAGCATGTCGCGGCCGAGATTGTCGGTGCCCAGGAGGTGCTGGTCGTCCCAGGGCTGGTATTGCCGGCCCACCACCTCCGCCTCGCCGTAGGGTGTGAGCATCGGCGCGAACAGGGCGATGAATACGTAGCCCAGGACGACCAAGAGACCGAGCTTGGCGGTCCACGGCGCCCTTTTCAGCTCGCGCCATGCCACCCGCCAGCCGCGCTGGCGGGGCGGCGGCGGGGCGGCATCCGCGGTCTGCGGTCCGGCGGCGTGTCCGGGTTCGCTCATCGGGGATGCAGGAGCCGCGGGTTGGTGACGATGGATATGATATCCGCCGTCAGGTTCATCAGGATGTAGGTGGC
>JBEPXV010000046.1:0-9165 GCA_041641695.1 Gammaproteobacteria bacterium
AGGCGGTGTAGTCGCGGCCGGTGAATGCATTCTCCCGCCCGCCGTTGTTGGCGATTATGCGCGAGAACTCGTTGGGCTCGAGGTTTTCCGTGCCCTTGAACATCATGTGCTCCAGGACGTGAGAGATGCCGGTCAGACCCTCGGGCTCGTAGCTGCTGCCGACCTTGTACCAGATCTGGGAAACCACCACCGGCGCCCGGCTGTCCGGCAGGACCAGCACCGTGAGACCGTTGTCCAGCACTTTCTCGCTCACTTCGGGGCCCGGCTCATCGACCTGGGACTGTGCCGCGGCACCGCCGGCGAGCAACACAATAAACATCCATACCGGCAAGAGTCCTCGACGCATGCATCGTCTCCGCAATTTGATTGAAAGAGTGATCATAAGTAACCGCAGTGGGCCATGATACGATAGCCCCGCGAAATAATCCTGTTTCGGACACCAGAGTATTGACAGAGAAACCTACCAGAAGATCCCTGCGGGAACGCCTCGCCAAGCCGCGGAACTTCCTGGCCAAGGGCCTGGCCGGCCTGTTCTCGGGCGGCAAGCTGGACGAAAACGCACTGGAGGATATCGAGGACCAGTTGGTCCTTTCCGATGTCGGCGTGGCTGCCGCGGACAGGCTCATGCAGCGGCTGCGCGACGCAGGCCGGCAGGGCGGATCGTCCCGGCTCATCGAGGCGCTTCGCGACGAGATGCTGCGTATCCTGGAGCCGTGCGATATGCCGTTGGAGCCGGACGGGCAACCATACGTTATCACGGTAGTCGGGGTAAACGGGGTGGGCAAGACCACCACCATCGCCAAGATGGCCCACCGCTTTCAAGAGCAGGGGCATCGGGTAGTGCTCGCCGCCGCCGACACCTTCCGTGCCGCCGCCATCGAACAGCTACAGGAGTGGGGCAGCCGGTTGTGCATACCGGTGGTGGCGCATCAGCACGGGGGCGACCCGGCCGCCGTGGCGCATGACGCCCTGCAGTCGGCCCGGGCCCGGGGCGCCGATATCCTGCTCATCGACACCGCCGGCCGCCAGCATACCCAGGGCGCGCTCATGAGCCAGCTGCAGAAAGTCATGCGGGTGCTCGCCAAGCTGGATGCCAGCGCCCCCCACGAGGTGCTGCAGGTGCTGGACGCCGGCACGGGCCAGAACGCCCTTGCTCAGCTGCGCGCCTTCAATGAGTCGGTGGGCGTGAACAGTGTCTGCCTGACCAAGCTGGACGGCACCGCGAAGGGCGGCATCCTGTTCGCCATCGCGGAAGAATTCGGCCTGCCCGTGCGGTTCCTGGGGGTGGGAGAAGGCGTGGAGGATCTGCGCCCCTTCGATGCCGGGCAGTTCGTCGACGCCATACTGCCGGACCGGGCCGCCGCCTGACCAGGGCCCCGCCAGGACCCCCGTCCCGATGATCGTCTTCAACGATGTATCCAAGCGATACGCGGGAGGGCACGACGCGTTGAAGCAGGTCAGCTTCCGGCTGCCGGCCGGGGAGATGGCGTTTCTGACCGGGCGCTCCGGCGCCGGAAAGAGCACCCTGCTGAAGCTGATTGTGGTCATCGAGAAGGCGACCCGGGGCCAGGTCGTGGTCAACGATCTGAACCTGACTCGCCTGCCCAAACGCCGACTGCCGCAGTATCGCCGCCGGATCGGGGTCGTGTTCCAGGACCACAAGCTGCTTCCGGACCGGACCGTGTTCGAGAACGTCGCGCTGCCCCTGGTGGTGTCCGGCTACAATTCCAGGGATATGCCGCGCCGGGTGAGAGCGGCCCTCGACAAGGTGGGACTGCTCGGCAAGGAGGCGTTGTACCCTTTGATGCTGTCCGGGGGCGAGCAGCAGCGGGTGGGGATCGCCCGGGCGGTGGTCAACAGGCCGGCCATACTGCTGGCGGACGAGCCGACGGGAAACGTGGACGCCGCGATGTCGGACGACATCATGGATATCTTTCACATGTTCAACCAGGTCGGCACCACGGTGCTGGTCGCCACCCACGAGCTGCGCCACGTGGACCGGCTCGGCAAGCCGGCGCTGCAGCTCGACCACGGCCGCCTTGTGGAGCGTCCGGCGGGTATGGAAGTTGATTAATTACTTCAGAAGCAACCTCCAGGTGTTCGCAACGAGCGTCGCACAGCTGCTGCGCGCGCCCGGCGCGGCCATCATGACCGTGGCGGCCATCGGCGTCACGCTGGCGCTGCCGGCCCTGCTGTACGTCATCACCGAGAACATCGACCAGCTCAGCGGCAGCTGGCACAGCCGGGCCCAGGTCAACCTGTTTCTTTCCCGGGACGTTGAAGATCCCTCGTCCCTGGAGGAGCGGCTGCGCTCGTTCGCCGATATCGTCGACATCGAGGCGGTCCCGCCGGAGCAGGGCCTGGCGGACTTCAAGAGATACTCAGGGTTCGCCCAGGCCTCGGAGCTCCTGGATACCAATCCGCTGCCCTGGACCCTGGTTGTGCAGCTGTCCCGCGGGCACAGCGACATTGCGGCCGTCGAGGCCTTCATACAGCGGGCCGCGGAACTTCCCGAGGTGGCCAATGTCCGCTCGGATGTCGTCTGGCTGCGGCGGCTCGCGGCAATGGTGGCGATCGGGCACCGTCTGGTGTGGGTGCTGGCGATCCTCCTGGGGTTCGCCGTGGTGGTCATCATCAGCAACACTGTGCGCCTGGCCATACTGAGCCGCGCCCACGAGATCGAGGTGATCAAGCTGATCGGCGGCACCGACCGGTTCATCCGGCGGCCGTTTCTCTACCAGGGGCTCGCCCAGGGGGCGCTGGGAGCGGTCGCAGCCGTGCTGATGGTGACGATCTGCATCGAGGCGCTGCGCGAGCCTATCACGGCCCTGGTCGGCGAGTACGGCAGCGGCTACCGGCTGCTCGGTCTCGGCTGGCCCACCGCCGGGGCCCTGCTCGCTCTCGGGAGCGGCTTGGGCTGGTTCGCCTCCCGGTGGAGCGTGGGGCGTCACCTGAAGGACATTGAGCCGCGCTAAGTTATTGTAAATAAAGAGGAACTTATGACGAGTTTAGCACTCAAACCCAATGAGTGCTAAACTCGTCAACATGAAAGATTCGGAGATACAGCCTATGAGTTCATTGCCGATCACCGTCGCCGGCCCCACAGCCGGGGGCCTCGCAGGGTACATGCAGGCGGTCAACGCGGCGCCCGTGCTCAGCGCGGAAGAGGAGCACCAGCTGGCCGTCCGTTACCATGACGAGGACGACCTGGAGGCGGCCCGCCAACTGGTCGTGTCGCACCTGCGGCACGTCGTGAAGGTGGCGCGCGGCTTCACCGGCTACGGGCTTCCCCTGACCGACCTGATACAGGAGGGCAACATCGGTCTGATGAAGGCGGTGAAGCATTACGACCCGTATCGCGGCGTGCGGCTCGTATCGTTCGCGGTGCACTGGATCCGGGCGGAGATCTACGATTACGTTCTGCGCAACTGGCGGATCGTCAAGGTCGCCACCACGAAAGCGCAGCGCAAGCTGTTCTTCAATCTGCGCCGGGCCAAGAGACGCCTGGCATGGCTGAACGACGAGGAGATCGACACCATCGCCGAGGATCTCGACGTGCCGGCGAAAACCGTCCGGGAGATGGAGTCCCGAATGAGCGGGCATGATGTCGCATTCGACGGTCCCGACTCCGACCACGACGACGAGAACATCGCGAACCCGGCCGGCTACCTCCCGGATATGCGCTACAACCCCGAGGTGGTGGCCAGCAGAGCAGACAGCGCCGCGGAGCAGACCGATCGCATCCGCGACGCGATCGAGTCTCTCGATGCCCGCAGCCGGGACATAGTGCAGCGGCGTTGGCTGGACGATGACAGCAAGCCGACCCTCCACGAGCTGGCGAGCGAGTACAAGGTCTCCGCGGAGCGAATCCGCCAGATCGAGAAACGCGCCATGGAGAAAATGAAGGAGCGGCTGGCCGCCTGACCCCGGAACCGGACCTGTTCTAGCGAAAAAGGCCCCGATCAGGGGCCTTTTTCATGTCTGTCGCGGTTCGCCCGTCCATTCGATGGACGCGGTACGATAACGTCAGTTGCCGCCCTGGGCTCCGGCCTCGCGCGCCATGCGCAGCATCAGGGTCGGGGTAGGCGCCAGATACGCCGGCACCGGCGGGCCGTAGATCCGGCCGTCAAAGAACCGGTAATCGTCCGGCTCACAGTCCAGGGCAGTCATCATCCGACCCTTGACGCTCCGGGACACCGCGGCATAGCCATGGCTCAGGCGGGGCTCGAACAGCTCCTGGCTGACGTGGATATTGTCGACCTTCTTCAACTGAAACGGCCGCCAGAAGCTCCCGTTGCGCTTGGACGAGTGGTAGCCCCGCACCTGGTACCCCAGCAGGGTGACCTCCCCGTCGTCCGACTTGTACAGGGCATGGGGCTCCACAACCCGGGAACCCGTCCGTCCGCTATAGCGGATCACGATGCGGCGCTTGTTGCGGATCGCTGAGGCAATCGTTTTGTAAAGATTTGGGATCATTGGCTTTGTTATTCGCTTATGTTCATAATTGTACGATACAGCCTCGGGTCCGGCACATCCCAGATTAAACCCGACGAGCGGCACCAGCTGCCTTCCGGACGGTCGATTCTACTCAATCAGGCCGGTACTCTGAACGGTGAGCAGATTCTCCGGGTTCACGGTGTTGCGCAAGGTCAGGCCGTAGGCCCGGCTATTGCCCGTGTAGTGCACGATCTCGTAATCGATCAGAGGCGGCTCACCGGATGGCAGGATCTCGTTGAGCTCCTCGTACCCGCTTGGATAACGGCCGTTGTCCTCGAGAAACGCCTCCAGGGTGCGCTCGATACCCCGAACCACGGCGCGCCGGTCGCCGGTCTGCGCACCGATCGCGTCCGGATGCAGGGCACCGTCGCGCAGTCTCGCCAGCAGGTGGTCCAGGTGGCGGGCCTTCTGCTGGTCGGATTGATGCCGCTCTCGCAGGTCCTCGAGCAGCCGCTCCGCCTGCTCCCACTCTTCTGACTCCAGGTGTCGCTCGACCCGCTTCAGGGGCAGGCGGTAGCTCAACTCTTCTGTGGCTTTGTCGCGTACACGGCTGCCGCCTTCATCGGCTCCCAGGGCCTGGTGGAAAAACCGCTCGGCAAGCAGCAGGTTGTCGTGACGCATGGCCAGGATTCCGGCGACAAGGGCTTCCTCGGCGGCCTTTGCCGCCTCGGTACGGGATTGCCCTTCGGGCGTGGGGGCGCGGCTCTGGGCATCCGCGGCCGGGATGCAAGCCAGCAACAGGATGAGCACTCCGGCGCCTGCCATCCAGCGCCGCATCGCGCGCACGGCGAAGCCCTGCGGCGGCGGGCCGTGGGATGCGGAATCGTTCGAAACCACCATCACTCAACCATAGTCAATTCATTGAAAAGTACAACAAGCCTGCCCTGCATCAGGCGGAGCTTTCCCGGCCCTCGAACGCCACCAAGTGGTCCGCCTTCAGGCGGATATTCACGCGCTCACCCACGGCATGGTCGGCGTGGCTGGGAAACAGCGACAGCACCCGGGTGCCGTCCTCGAGGTCCAGTGTATACAGTATCTCCGCGCCCTTGAAGGCCTTGCGCTCCACCACCGCCTGCAGGTCGCCGTCCTCGCCGGGCACCACGTCATCGGGCCGGAGCAGCACCTCGATCGGGGTCCCGACCGGCCACGCGTAGGCGCGGTTGCCACGCACCACGCCCAGGCTGGTTTCCACGGAGTCGGGCGTCGCCAGGGTGCCCGGCAGAAAAACGCCGTCGCCGATAAAGTCGGCGACGAAGCGTGAAGCGGGCTCGTGGTAGAGATTGTACGGCGTGTCCCATTGGACCAGCGTGCCGGCGGTCATGACCCCTACCCGATCGCACAGGGCGAAGGCATCGTGCTGGTCGTGGGTCACCAGTATGCCCGTCGTGCCGTAATCCTTGAGGATGTCACGGACTTCGTAGCTGAGCTTTTCGCGGGTATCCAGATCGAGGTTGGAGAACGGCTCGTCCATGAGCAGCAGCCTGGGCGTCGGCGCCAGCGCCCGCGCCAGCGCGACGCGCTGCTGTTGCCCGCCGGACAGCTCATGCGGGTACCGCCTGCCCATGCCTCCCAGTCCGACCCGGTCGAGCATCTGCTCGGCGATCTCGCCGGCGCGGGCCGCACCGCGCAGGCCGAAGCGCACGTTCTCGCCCACCGTCAGGTGCGGAAACAGGGCGTGGTCCTGGAACACCATGCCGACCTGGCGCCGTTCCGGCGCCAGCTGGTACCCCACGGACGACACCCGCTTCCCGTCCATGCGAATCTCGCCGGCATCCACGGGATGAAACCCGGCGATGGCCCGCAGCACAGTGGTCTTGCCGCAGCCACTCGGCCCCAGGAGACAGGCGACATGGCCTTCGGTCACCGCGAAGCTGAGGTCCTGGACGACCCGCTGCCGGCCGTAGCTGCAGGAGATATGCTCGACTTCCAGTAAGTGGTTCATGGTCACCGGGCCGGACGGCGTCGCGCCGTCCGGGTCACGAGGCCAACAGAAATTCGAGCAGCGCCTTCTGGGCGTGCAGCCGGTTTTCCGACTGATCCCAGACCACGCTCTGCCCGCCCTCCAGCACCTCCTCGCTGACCTCGTAGCCGCGGTAGGCCGGCAGACAGTGCATGAACAGGGCGTCCGGGGCGGCCAACGTCATGATCCGCCGGTCTACCTGGTAGCCTTCGAACGCCCGGATGCGGCCCTCCTTCTCGTCCTCCTGTCCCATGCTGGCCCAGGTGTCGGTGGCAACCAGGTCCGCCCCGTCCGCCGCGCGCGCCGGGTCCTCGCTCCAGGACACGCAGTCGCCGGCTTCCGACATGACACCCGGATCCGGCCGGTAGTCCCTGGGCGTCGCGATGCGCAGCTCGAAACCGAACGACCATGCCGCGTTGATCCATGAGCTGCACATATTGTTGCCGTCGCCGATCCAGGCGACCCGGCGCCCGCGGATCGAGCCGCGATGCTCCACGAAGGTCTGCACGTCGGCGAGCAGCTGGCAGGGGTGGTAGTCGTCGGTGAGGCCGTTGATCACCGGCACGCGGCTGTAGGCCGCGAACGTCTCCACCATCCGGTGGCTGTCGGTGCGAATGACCACGGCATCGACGATCCGCGACATGACCCGGGCCGTGTCCTCCACCAGCTCACCGCGGCCGAGCTGCGTGGTGCCGGGCGCCATGTACACGGCATTGCCGCCGAAATGGGTCATGGCCGCCTCGAACGACAGCCGGGTGCGCGTCGACGACTTGTCGAAGATCATCGCCAGG
Organism: Gammaproteobacteria bacterium; assembly: GCA_041641695.1. GTDB lineage: Bacteria > Pseudomonadota > Gammaproteobacteria > Arenicellales > JAANXG01 > JAANXG01. The sequence continues at coordinate 7,249 of JBEPXV010000046.1, forward strand.
GTACGGTTGCGCAGATGATCGTCGCGCCGGGCCCCGCCGGACCCGGCCTTGAGCTCGATGGCGCGTTGAATCAGGGCCTCCAGCTCCTTGGGGTGCAGATCCCGCAGGGTCAGGAAATGCCGTGTGCTCATTGCCCCGAAAACCGTTTGATGACAGGGACCAGCCGCTCGACCAGCCGGTCCGAGTCCTCGTCGCGGAAAATCAGCGGGGGCAGCAGACGGATGACGTTGTCCGCCGTCACGTTCACCAGCAGCCCTTCGGCCAGCGCCAGGCTCACCACTTCACGGCACGGCGTGGTCAGCTCGATTCCGAGCATCAGGCCTTCCCCGCGCATGGACTGGATTCCAGGATGGTCGCCGAGGCCGGCGTCGAGACCGGCGAGAATCCGCGCGCCCTGGCGGCGCGCGTTCTCCAGGGCTCCGGTGCGCTCCAGCACGTCGATCACCGTCAATGCCACGCGGCAGGCAAAGGGGTTGCCGCCGAAAGTGGAGCCGTGGGTGCCGGCCGACAGTACGCCGGCCGCCGGGCCGGCGGCCAGGCAGGCGCCGATGGGTATGCCGTTGCCCAGGGCCTTGGCAACAGTAAGCACATCCGGCAGTACCTTATAGCTCTGGCAGGCGAACCATTCGCCGGTCCGTCCCATGCCGGTCTGGATCTCGTCCAGCATCAGCAACCAGTCGCGCTCCCGACAGATTTCCCGCAGCCCCGGGAGATAATCGGGCGACGGAACCCGGATGCCGCCCTCTCCCTGGATCGGCTCCACCAGCACCGCCACCACGTCGGGGTCGTGCCGGGCCACCTGCCGGACCGCCTCGAGGTCATCGAACGGCACCCGCCGGAAGCCCGGCACCAGGGGCTCGAAGCCCGCCTGGACCCGGCGGTTGCCCGTCGCCGTGAGCGTTGCCATGGTACGACCGTGGAAGGCGCCTTCGGCGACGACGATGGACGGCGACCTGACGCCCCTGTCATGACCGTAGCGGCGCGCCAGCTTGATGGCCGCCTCATTGGCCTCGGCCCCGGAGTTGCCGAAGAACACCTGCTCCATGCCGGCAATTCCACACAGGCGCTCGCCGAGCTTCTCCTGCTCCTCGACGCGATACAGGTTCGAGGTATGGACCAGGGTCCGCGCCTGGTCCGCGATCACGTCTGCCACCTCGGGATGGCTGTGTCCCAGGATCGCCACGGCTATGCCGCCCAGCGCATCCAGGTAGGCCGTTCCCTCGCTGTCCCACAGAGTGACGCCCTCGCCGCGGGTGAAGGCAACGGGAAGCCGGTTGTACGTGGCCATCAGATGACTTGTTTCGATACCCATAAAAAAGGAAAACGCCCGCTGCGGGCGTCGGTTGTTTGATTCACAACAGGCTATGAGCCGTTATGTCTCGGAGCGTACTGACCTGGCGGCAGCCGGTCTCCCTACCCCGCGTATACCATGGCGTAGTGCGCCGATGATCCCGTAATCATAAACCATAGCATCGGCAGCGAGAGCATCACATTGATGCGCGACGCCGTCAGCGCCAGGCGCGCGGCCCGGTCCTTCTCCTCGTCGCCGGCCTCCACCATGCCGAGCACCTTTTTCTGGCTCGGCCAGATCACGACCCAGACATTCACCAGCATGATGGTACCCAGCCAGGCGCCGACCCCGATGGGCGCCGCCGTGCCCTGAAGCCCGAACGCCCGCCACAGACCATTCATATCCGGCGTCGAGTGGGCCGCGGCGAGATACGCGGCGCCGGTGACCCAGGTTGCCACGGCGGCCCAGCGAAACCAGAGCAGCGCCCGCGGCGCGATGTGGCGGACGATGCCGGCGGCCGTCCCGTCGGCTTTGGCCTGGACCAGGGCGGGCACCTGCACGAAATTGAAATAGTACAGCAACCCGACCCAGGTCAGCCCGGACAGGATATGCAGCCACCGGTCGAT
>JBEPXV010000047.1:0-9110 GCA_041641695.1 Gammaproteobacteria bacterium
GCGACCGACAGACCCAGGGACGGATGCATCGGAGCGATGTCGTCGCTGCGGAAGTCCCGCTGCCGCAGCCGGTGGTCCACATTCGAGCTGCCGAGCGACCTGATGAGCTGCTGAAACAGGTAGAACTCCTCCAGCGTGGAGCCGGGGGCCGCTAGGCCGCCGATCTGCGCCGCGCCGTGCCGTTGAACGATGTCGACCAGGCCGTCGGCCACGGTGTTCAGAGCCGTTTCCCAGTCCGTCTCCTCCCATTCGTCGCTCCGCCGGATCATGGGAGCCAGCAGTCTCGCCGGCGACTCCAGAGCCTCGTAGCTGAACCGGTCCCGGTCCGACAGCCAGCATTCATTGACGGCCTCGTTGGTTCTGGGCAGCACCCGCTTCACCTTGTCACGGATGAACTGAACAATGGTATTGGAGCCGAGGCAATCGTGCACCGCGATGGAGTCGTGGTTGACCAGTTCCCAGGACCGCGAATTGAAACGCGCGGGCTTGCTGGTCAGGGCCCCGACCGGACACAGGTCGATGACGTTCCCTGACAACTCGGAATCCACGGATCGCCCCATGAAGGTGTCGATCTCCATGTGCTCTCCCCTGCCTATGGTCCCGAGCTCCATGATGCCGGCCACTTCCTGCCCGAAGCGCACGCATCGCGTACAGTGGATGCAGCGCGTCATCTTCGTCTCGATCAGCGGACCGATATCGGAATCGTCCACCGCGCGCTTGCCCTCGGTGTACCGTGAGATGCTGCGACCGTACGCCATGGCCTGGTCCTGGAGAGGACACTCGCCGCCCTGGTCGCACACCGGGCAGTCCAGGGGGTGATTGATCAACAGAAACTCCATCGTGGACTTCTGCGCATCGCGGGCATAGTCGGATCTGGTTGACACCTTCATGCCCTCGGCGACCGGGGTCGCGCAGGCCGGAAGCGGCTTCGGCGCCTTCTCCACCTCCACCAGGCACATGCGGCAGTTGGCCGCGATAGACAGCTTCTCGTGATAACAGAACCGCGGGATGTATATGCCGGCATCATCCGCGGCCTTGATGATCATGGTGCCGTCTTCGGCCTCCAGGGTTCTTCCATCGATTTCAAATGTAGGCATGGTGTCTTTGCTGCGGCCTCGGTTTGAACTTATTGTCCCGCCGTGCATCCCGTCACCGGGGCACGAGCAGCATTACCAGTAAAAACTCGAGTGATCAATGATGCAACTGTCATAACGGCCCGATTCAGCGATCCACCTCACCGAAAACAATATCCAGGGTCCCGATCACCGCCACGACGTCCGCCAGCATGTGACCGCGGCACATCTCGTCCAGCGCCGACAGATGGACAAAAGCCGGCGGACGGATCTTGACCCGGTACGGCTTGTTGGCGCCATCCGAGATCATGTACACACCAAACTCGCCCTTGGGTGCCTCGATCGCAGCATAAACCTCCCCTTCGGGAACGCTGTATCCCTCACTGAACAACTTGAAATGATGAATCAACGACTCCATGTCATCCTTCATTTCCTCGCGCCTCGGCGGCGTGATCTTGTGGTCATCGATCATCACGGGGCCCGGATGGTCCCGAAGCCAGCGGATGCACTGACGAATGATCCGGACCGACTGGCGCATCTCCTCGACACGGACCAGGTACCGGTCATAGCAGTCCCCATTGACGCCGACCGGCACATCGAAATCCATCCGGTCGTACACCGCGTAGGGCTGCTTCTTGCGTAAATCCCATTCGATCCCGGATCCACGCAGCATCGGTCCCGTGAAACCGAGCTGCAGTGCGCGCTCCGGGGAAACCACGCCGATGCCCACAGTACGCTGCTTCCAGATACGGTTATCCGTCAGCAGGGTTTCGTAATCGTCGATGCAGGCCGGAAAGCGGTCCGTGAAATCCTCGATAAAATCGAGCAAAGAGCCCTGGCGATTGGCGTTGCGTTTCGCCGTGGCCCTCTCACCGTGCCACTTGGATGGCTCATACTGCGGCATTCGCTCCGGCAAATCGCGATACACACCGCCGGGGCGGTAGTAGGTCGCGTGCATCCGCGCTCCGGACACCGCTTCATAACAGTCCAGGAGATCTTCGCGTTCCCGGAATGTATACAGAAACACCGTCATAGCCCCGATATCCAGACCATGCGTGCCCAGAAACAGGAGATGGTTCAGTATGCGGGTAATCTCGTCGAACATCACCCGTATATACTGGGCACGAATCGGCGGTTCGATGTTAAGCAGCTTTTCGACCGCCCGAACGTAACCGTGCTCGTTGCACATCATCGACACGTAGTCGAGCCGGTCCATATAGCCTATGCTGTGGTTGTAAGGCTTGGTTTCGGCAAGCTTTTCCGTCGCCCGGTGCAACAGGCCGATGTGGGGATCCAGGCGCTGGACCACCTCCCCGTCCATTTCCATGACCAACCTCAACACCCCGTGCGCAGCCGGATGCTGGGGCCCGAAATTCATCGTGTAATTACGAATCTCGGTCATAGTAGCCCTCCTTGCGAATCACCTTGGGCACCAGCGTGCGCGGCTCAGTGGTAACGGGTTGATAGACGACGCGGCGCTTCTCGGGGTCGTACCGCATTTCGACGTGCCCGACCAGCGGGAAATCCTTGCGGAACGGGTGGCCGATGAATCCGTAATCGGTAAGAATTCGCCTGAGGTCGGGATGACCTTCAAATACGATCCCGTACAAGTCAAAGGCCTCGCGCTCGAACCAGTTGGCTGCATTCCAGACCTCGATCACCGACGGCACGATCAGCGATTCCTCATCCGGGTAAACCCGAAGCCTGAGTCGCGCATTGTGCGCAAGGCTCAGCAGCTGGTATGCCACTGCGAAACGCGGCCCTTGCCAGGTACCCGCCGTTTCGTGCGCCGGTTCCTCTACGTACTCGCCGAGCTTCTGCTGGCCGCTGAATGTCCGGATCGGCAGACCGCCCTCGCTGTACCCGTATTGCGAGTAGTCGACCCCGCACAGGTCGATCAGCTGCTCGAATCTCGTCGATTCGTTGTCGCGCAGCTGCAGGCACAAATCCAGCAGCTGCTTGTGGTCCACCTCGAGCGTCAACTCTCCGCGGTGCGTGTTGTGGCCGGTCACAGCTTCCGGGAATCTGTCCTGCACCCACTGCAGGATGGATTGGTTGTTCAACATGCGATCGGGATCCTAACGCGCGATGGTGTTGGTGCGACGGATTTTTTTCTGCAGCTGTATGATCCCGTACAGCAGGGCCTCCGCTGTGGGTGGACAGCCGGGAACATAAACGTCCACCGGGACGATTCGGTCACACCCCCGGGTCACGGAATACGAATAGTGGTAGTAACCGCCGCCGTTCGCGCAGGAACCCATGGAGATGACCCACCTGGGTTCCGCCATCTGGTCGTAAACCTTGCGCAGGGCCGGTGCCATCTTGTTCACGAGCGTCCCCGCCACGATCATGACATCCGACTGGCGCGGGCTCGGTCTGAACATGACACCGAAGCGGTCCATGTCGTAGCGGGCGGCGCCGGTATGCATCATTTCAATGGCGCAACACGCCAGGCCGAAGGTCATCGGCCACATCGAGCCGGTTCGCGACCAGTTGATGAGCTTGTCCGCCGATGTGGTGACCCAGCCTCGTTCGAGAATGCCCTCGATTGACAATTTACGCCTCTAACAGATCGATTTGCTAAGAACTGCGGGTTCGCTCGATACCGCGGCCATTCTCCGGATCATTCCCATTCCAGAGCACCCTTCATCCATTCATAGATGAAACCGACGATCAGTACCCCCAGAAACAGAACCATCGCGAGGAAGCCGAAGACGCCGATCTCCTCCAGCACAATCGCCCATGGAAACAGGAAGGCGATCTCCAGGTCGAAAATGATGAACAGGATGGCTACCAGATAGTAGCGCACGTCGAATTTCATGCGGCTGTCTTCGAATGCCTCGAAGCCGCATTCGTAGGCGGACAGCTTTGCCTTGTCCGGCTTATGGGGAGCAAGAACCCGGCTCAGCGCCAACGGGACGATCCCTACGGCGGCACCGATGACGAGAAACAGTAATATGGGTACGTAGCTCTCTAGCATTCAACAAAAAACGCGTCATGGGTTGCCGTTGGGATATTGCTCGCTCAGTCTGCGACGGCGCTCAGTCTAGGCCGCACACAACGGCCAAGTCAAGGAAAGCCGGGGCGGGCGCCTCGACCGGAAACGCCAACCGGCTAACCGGAAGACTCAAGCTGAAAAGCTGGTGCCGAAGGCCGGACTCGAACCGGCACGGCTTGCGCCACCGCCCCCTCAAGACGGCGTGTCTACCAATTCCACCACTTCGGCATTGACACCAGTCAGACTTCAAACACTTTCACTGCACGCAGCGCCCGATCCCTTTTCTCGTTGGCTGTTGCCGCTGCAGGCAACATGTTTACGTCCATGGTCGCTGCGATCATTCGAGCGCCGGAGAATGCCCCAAGGCGCGGACGTGCAGGGGGTCCGGATCGCTTCACCGCAGGCCCAATCTATCAGAATTTTCCCGGCCCCCGGAACGCAGTTTGCCGGTTACTGATCGGCGTCGGGCGCCGCAGGTATATCGCTGTCCATCTCCCCGCCCGGGCTTTCCGGCGCCGCCGGCGGTTCGCCCGGTTCGGCGGCATTCTCCGTCTCCTCGATGACCTGCTCGGTTACCGACTGCGGCTCGGTTCTGTTCCCGTAAATATATGCCAGGGACATGCTCGTGAAAAAGAAGATCGTCGCAAGGAGGGCCGTCGTCCGACTCAGAAAGTTCGCCGAGCCCTGGGACCCAAACACCGTCTGCGATCCGCCGCCGGCACCGCCTCCGAATGCCGCGCCCATGTTCGCGCCCTTGCCCTGCTGCAGCAGCACCAGGACCACGATCGCGATAGCCACGAGCACGTGAATTGCCAATAGTATATTCGCCATAATTCTGAAATCTCAGCTCTTGGGGATCGGCCAGGCGGAACAGATCGCCATGAACTGCTCCACCTTCAGCGACGCGCCTCCGATCAGTCCGCCGTCGACGTCCGGCTGCGAAAACAAACCTTCGGCGCTGTCCGGCTTCACGCTCCCGCCGTACAGCATGCGCAGGCCTTCGGCCACCTCCCGGTTCGCGGCGGCAATACGCCCCCGGATGAACCCGTGCACCTCCTGCGCCTGGTCGGGCGTCGCGGTGCGCCCGGTGCCTATGGCCCAGACCGGCTCGTAAGCCACCAGTGCATTGGCAAGCTGTTCGACGCCCGCCTGCTCCAGAACGGCATCCAACTGCGCGGAGATGACGGATTCGGTGCGCTCCGATTCCCGCTCATCCAGCGTCTCACCAACGCAGAGTATGGGCGTCAGGCCGGATTCCTGCGCCGCCCGGAACTTGGCGGCCACCACCACGCTGGTCTCGCCGTACAGGGTCCGGCGCTCCGAGTGGCCGACAATGCAATAAGTACATCCGGCATCCGCCAGCATGGGGCCGGAAATCTCTCCGGTGTAGGCCCCTTCGCGGTGCTCGCACAGGTTCTGGCCGCCAACGCCCACCGGCGCACCGGCGATACGCTGTACTACGTGGGAAATATGAATCGCCGGCGGACAAACCACGATATCGACGGCGCCGGCGGCATCGAGGCCGGCCACGATACCGTCCACCAGTGCCGCGCTGCCCGCGCGGTCGCCGTTCATCTTCCAGTTTCCAGCAACAACGGGTTGCCGCATGAGCGAATTCTCTGTTGGCGTGACGAGCCGGGATGCAATCTGGTTGGCGCGGACCCGAAGGGTCGGTCCCGGCCAGAAAGGAGCGCGATATTACCGGCCCCGGAGCCCGAACGCAATCTGGACGCCGTTCAACCTCCGGTCGGTCGCGCCGCTCCGGGATTACCGGGCCGGAATGTCTCCCGCGGTGTCGTGTCATCTCTCTGCAGGCCGGGACGTCAAACGGGGCGATGCCCTCCGGCAGCGTCAGAGCGCCGCCTCGCTGCGCACCACCTCGGCAAGCTGTGCGCCGAGCCGGTGGACCAGGTCTTTATCCACTCCCTCGACCATCACCCGCACGACCGGCTCGGTGCCGGACGGTCTCAGCACCACGCGGCCGTTGTCGCCGAGCGTCCTCTCGGCCTCCCGGACCGCCTCCTCGATGCTCTTGTTGGAAAAGGCGTCAAATCCGCCGCCATTGGGTCCCGGCAGCGGTACATTCACTATCGTCTGGGGGTAAACCGCCATGCCCCCCGCCAGCTCCGCCAGGGTGCATCCGCTCCGCACCATGGCCTGGACAATCTGCAGCGACGCGACGATGCCGTCCCCGGTCGTGCACTTGTCCAGGCATATTATGTGTCCAGAGGTTTCGCCGCCCAGCTCCCAGCCGTTTTCCATCATCCGGCTGATCACGTAGCGGTCGCCGACCCGGGTCCTGACGAATTCGATATCGAGATTCGCCAGGGCATGCTCCAGGCCCAGATTGGTCATCAAGGTACCGACCACGCCGCCTTTCATGGCGCCGGTTCGACTGCGCTCCCGGGCCAGGACAAACAAGGCCCGGTCGCCGTTCACCAGCTCGCCGTGGGCATCCACGAGAATCGCCCGGTCGCCGTCGCCGTCCAGCGCGATGCCCAGGTCGGCGCCCTCCCGGATCACGGTTTCCTGCAGCCGTTCGGGCCGCGTCGAGCCGCAGCCGTCGTTGATATTGAAGCCGTCGGGCTCGACGGCGATGCTGATCACCTTGGCACCGAGCTCCGCGAACACGTTGGGCGCGATGTGGTAGGCGGCGCCGTTGGCACAGTCAACCACCAGACGGATGCCTTCCAGGGAAAGCTTGGAGTCGATGGTGCTCTTGCAGAACTCGATGTAGCGGCCGGCGGCATCGGCAAAGCGCGTGGCCTTGCCCAGGTGCTCGGGAGCCACCACGGTCATGGGCCGGCTCATCTGGTCCTCGATTGCCTGCTCGACCTCGTCGTCCAGCTTGGCGCCCCGGGAGGAGAAGAACTTGATGCCGTTGTCGTCGTAGGGATTGTGCGAAGCGCTGATGACGACCCCGGCCTCCGCGCGGGCGGTGCGGGCGAGGTAGGCGACGGCCGGCGTCGGCATGGGACCCAGCAGCGCCACGTCGACCCCGGCCGCCGAGAAGCCGGCTTCCAGGGCCGATTCCAGCAGATATCCGGAAACGCGCGTGTCCTTGCCGATGATCACCTTTGCACGGCGGGATGCGCCGCGCCCCGGGGCCCCGCGGAATACGCAGCCGGCAGCCCAGCCCAGCTTGAGCACGGTCTGCGGCGATATCGGCTCTTCACCGACCCGGCCGCGGACACCGTCCGTTCCAAAGAGTTTCCCGCTTGCCAAGTCCCGCACCTGCTGAGTCATTGAATTGTGGCGCGGCATTCTAGCACTGTTGCCCGGGCCGTTCCCGGGTCGGGTGGGGCGGCCGGCGCGCTCAGCGCGCCGGCACCGTGCGGCTCACTGACTCCCGGGGTCGCCGGATGCCTGCTTCCCGTTGCCGAAAAACCGGCTTATCTCGCCCACGATACCCTGGCGGAAAGTCAGGACGCAGGCGACGAAGATGGACCCCGTAATGATCGTGATCCAGGCGCCGAAACCTGCCAGGTAGTTCTGCAGGGTCACCACCACCACGGCGCCGGCGGCGGGCCCGAAGATCGTGCCCATGCCGCCGAGCAGGGTCATCAGCACGACCTCGCCGGACATCGTCCAGTGCACGTCCGTCAGTGTTGCCGACTGGAACACGATGGACTTGGTGGCGCCCGCAAGGCCGGAGACCGCGGCCGAGATGGTAAATGCGGCGATCTTGAACCGCGGAACGTGGTATCCCAGCGACAGCACGCGGGTCTCGTTCTCGCGGATCGCCTTGAGAACCTCGCCGAAAGGAGAATGCACGGTGCGGTATATGATGAAAAATCCGACCGCGCAGACACCAAGCACGAAATAATACATGTTGTTGATGTCCGAGAGGTCGACGAACCCGAGGAACGTGCCGCGCGGAATTCCCTGGATACCGTCCTCGCCGTGGGTGAAGGGCGCCTGCAGGCAGAAGAAGTACACCATCTGCGCCAGCGCCAGGGTGATCATGGCGAAGTAGATGCCGGAGCGCCGGGTTGCCAGGGAGGCCACGACGAATCCGAGCACGCCCGCGCCCAGCGCTCCCATCAGAATGCCGATCTCCGTCGGGAACATCCATACCGAGACAATATGCCCGGTGAAATACGCCGCCATGCCGAAAAACGCGGCATGGCCGAACGACAGCAGCCCGACGAAGCCCAGCACCAGGTTGAATGCGGTGGCGAACAGTGCGAAGCAAAGAAGCTTCATCAGGAAAATCGGATAAATCCCCGTAAAGGGAATCAACAGCAGAAACGCCGTGACGAGGACGAATATGATGTACTTGCCGCCCGGGATGTTCATGCGCGGGGTCGTCCGAATAGTCCGTGGGGGCGCAGCAGCAGCACGATTGCCATGATCACGAAGACCACCGTTGCCGAGCCCTCGGGGTAAAACGTCTTGGTGAGCCCTTCGATGATGCCGATCCCCAATCCGGTCACGATCGAGCCGAGCACCGAGCCCAGCCCGCCGATCACCACGATGGCGAACACCACGATAATGAGCTGCTGCCCCATCAACGGGTTGACCTGGTAGATGGGCGCCGCCAGGACCCCGGCGAAACCCGCCAGGGCGACGGCGAAGCCGTAGGTCAGGGTCATCAGCAGCGGCACGTTGATGCCGAAGGCGCGCACCAGCTCCTGGTCCTCCACCGCCGCCCGCAGGTAGGCGCCGATGCGGGTCTTTTCAATCAGCAGCCAGGTGCCGAAACAAACGATTACGGAAGCGAGGATCACCCAGCCGCGGTAGAACGGCAGGTACATGAAGCCGAGATTCCACCCGCCCTGCAGCGCTGCGGGGATGGGGTAGGGCTGCCCGGATACGCCGTAGGCGTTTCTGAAGACCCCTTCGATCACCAGTGCCAGGCCAAAGGTCAACAACAATCCGTACAGGTGATCGATGTGATACAGGTGGCGCAGCATGGTGCGCTCGATGATAACGCCCAGCACACCGACGACGAGCGGGGCCAGTATCAGGGCCGGCCAGTACGGTACGCCGAGGAAATTGAGCAGGAACCAGGCCACGAAGGCGCCGGTCATGTACAG
>JBEPXV010000048.1:0-9108 GCA_041641695.1 Gammaproteobacteria bacterium
CCAAACGTTTGAAAACCTGCGCGGCGAGCGCGCGGCATTGATCCCCTTCATAACCGCCGGCGATCCGGATCCCGCGGGCACCGTGGCGCTGATGCATACGCTGGTGGAGGCCGGGGCCGATCTCATCGAGTTGGGGGTTCCGTTTTCCGATCCCATGGCGGATGGTCCGGTGATCCAGCGCGCCAGCGAGCGGGCCCTTTCCCGGGGCGTGAAGCCCGCCGACGTCTTTGCCATGGTTCGCGAGTTCCGGCAGCGCGACACCGAGACCCCGGTGATCATCATGGGATACCTGAACCTCATCGAGGCTCTGGGCTACCAGAAATGGGTGGACGCCGCGGTGGATGCCGGCGTCGACGGCGAGATCATCGTGGACCTGCCCCCGGAGGAAGCCGGCGACCTCAAAAGCTGTATGGATGCGCGCGGCCTGGATTTGATTTTCCTGGTCGCGCCGACGACGGGGCCGGAGCGCATCGAGCTGATCTGCGACGCCGCCCGCGGGTTCGTCTATTACGTGTCGCTGACCGGGGTTACCGGGGCGGCGACCAAGGATGATCAGGGTGTCAGGTCGCATATCGACGAGATCAGGACCATGTCCCGCCTGCCGGTCGGCGTCGGCTTCGGCATCAAGGACGCCGCTTCCGCCGCGGCCATCGCTCGGTTCGCCGACGCGGTGATCGTCGGCTCGGCGCTGGTGGACCGCATCCACCGCGCCGCCGAGGCCGGCGAGGACCCGGGACGGGCAGCTTTCGGTCTGGTGTCCGAGCTGAGCGCGGCCGTGGCCGGGTCCCGGGCAGCCGGGGAGAGTGCATGACCTGGTTCGAACGCATACTGCCACCCAAGGTGAAGGCCTCCAACAAGAGCAAGCGGGGCGTACCGGAGGGTTTGTGGACCAAGTGCGGGTCCTGCGACGCAGTCCTCTACCGGGCGGAGGTGGAGCGCAACCTGCATGTCTGTCCGAAGTGTGATTTCCACATGCGGATTGCCGCCGAGCGCCGCCTGGGGACATTCCTGGACGACGGTGAAGGCGACCCGGTGGGCGCCGGTCTGAAGCCCGTCGACATGCTCAAGTTCAAGGATACCCGCCGCTACCGGGATCGCCTCGGCGAAGCCCAGAAGGCCACCGGCCAGAACGACGCCCTGGTGGTCCGCAAGGGACGTCTGAAAGGACTGCCCGTGGTGGGCGCCGCTTTCGAATTCGAGTTCATGGGCGGTTCCATGGGCTCGGTGGTGGGCGAGCGCTTCGTTCGGGCGGTTCACGCCTGCATCGAGGAACGCCGGGCGCTGGTCTGCTTCAGCGCCAGCGGCGGGGCGCGTATGCAGGAAGCTCTGTTCTCGCTGATGCAGATGGCCAAGACCAGCGCGGCCCTGAGCCAGCTCAGCGAGCAGCGGCTCCCTTATATCTCGGTACTGACCGATCCGACCATGGGCGGCGTTTCGGCGAGCCTGGCCATGCTGGGCGACGTGATCATCGCCGAGCCGGGCGCACTGATCGGTTTCGCCGGGCCGAGGGTGATCGAGCAAACCGTGCGTGAAACCCTCCCGGAAGGATTCCAGCGCTCCGAATTTCTCCTTGAGCACGGCGCCGTGGACGTCATCGTGGACCGGCGGCAGATGCGTGACCGGGTGCACGCACTGTTGTCGATACTGATGCAGTCCCGGGCCGCGGCGCCGGCAGGCGATGAGCCGGCCGACGGGGATATCGGCGACGCGGAGATTGTTTCCTGAGGAGCCCCCCGGCCGGGATGACCAGCCCGCAAACTCTCGACGACTGGCTGGGGCATATCCAGACCGTTCACTTCCGGTCCATCGACCTGAGTCTGGACCGGGTGCAGGCGGTGCTGCAGCGCCTGACCGGCCGGCTGTCCTTCCGGACCATTGCCGTGGCCGGCACCAACGGCAAGGGTTCCTGCGCAGCCATGCTCGGCAGTATCCTGGTGGCGGCGGGGCATCGCGCCGGCGTCTATACCTCGCCGCATCTGACGCGGTTTAATGAACGCATCCGGGTCGACGGGACGTCTGCCGGCGACGATGAGCTGTGCCGGGCGTTCGCCCGGATCGAGGCGCAGCGCGGTGACATCCCGCTCACTTACTTCGAGTTCGCGACGCTGGCAGCGGCGCTGATTTTCGACGAGGCGGCGCTCGACTTCGCCGTCATGGAAGTCGGAATGGGCGGACGTCTCGACGCGGTGAACGCGCTGCCCGTCGACGCCTCCCTGATCACCAACGTCGAGCTTGACCACATGCAATGGCTCGGCCGCGACCGCGAAGCCATCGGCTATGAAAAGGCGCATATCATGCGAGCGGCGCGCACCGCGGTGTTCAATCATGACGACCCGCCGCGCTCGGTGCTGGAGCACGCGGAGGCCGTCGGCACGTATCTGCTGGTGGCGGGCCGGGACTACAGCCATGAGCCTGCCGGGTCCGGTTGGCGGTGGCTCGGTCCGCGCGGCGAGCGATGGACCCTGGAGGAGCCGATGATTCCCGGCGCCGTGCAGGTCGAGAATGCGGCTGGCGTACTTGCCCTGCTGTCGGGCCTGCCGGAGACGCGGGTCGACCGGGACATCGCGGCCCGGGGCCTGAGCAACGCCCGGCTGCCGGGCCGCTGCGATATCGTGGCGCGCAATCCCATGGTGATGGTTGACGTCGCCCATAACCTGTCCGCCATCGAGACGTTGAAGGGGCACATGACGGCTAATCCCGTTGCCGGCCGCACCGTGGCGGTGTTCGGCATGTTGAAAGACAAGGATCCGGAAGGCGTGGCCCGGGCCATGGATGAGCACGTCGACGCCTGGCACATCGCGTCCATCAACGACGAGCGCGGTCAGGATGCGGCGGAGCTGGCGCCGTTGATCGCGGAGGTTGTGCGCGCACCGGTGGACCGCCACGCAGGAGTGGTGGAAGCGTACGAACGCGCCCTCGCGCAGGCGGGACCAGAGGACCGGATCCTGGTCTTTGGTTCCTTCCATATCGCCGGTGATATACTCGATTACATGAAGAGGTCGTCGTAAATATGTCCGGACGAAAACCAGGCGAATCCTTCGTCCTGAAACATCGTCTGGCGGGCGCGGCGGTCCTGATCGGCTTCGCGGTGATTGTTCTGCCATTGCTCCTCGGCGGTCCCCGCGAGGAGGCCGGAGGCACCGACAGCGCCGAACCCCGGGAGCCGGACACCAAGGTATTCCGATCCAATATCACGCCGATCGGCGGCGAGACACCCACCGCGGAGACCCGGGAGGGCGGAGACTTGAATCGCACCGTGGGAGAGTTGCTGGATCGGGACGCGCCCCCGTCCGGCGACCCGGCTCCGGAAACGGCGGCTGCCACAAACGGTGACGTCGACGACGAGTCGGAGCCGAACCGCGCGAACGGGACCGACGACGGCGAGGTCGAGACCGCCGCCCGCGACGAGGACGCAGGAGGGACCGAGACGGCCGCCACCCCGGACCGGGAAACGCCCAGGGAAATCGACCGCGGCTGGATCGTACAGGTCGGCACATTCACGAAGCCGGGCAACGTCGACAGGCTCGTGGCCAGTCTGAACGACAGCGGTTTCGAGGCTTCCACCACCGGAGTCGAGACTTCGGAGGGCAGCGCCACGCGCGTGTGGGTGGGTCCGTTCGAGACCCGCGTGGAGGCGGCACGGATAAAGACCCGGGTCAGTCAACAGACCGGGTCGGAGGCGTTGATCGTTGCCTACCCTTGATCCAAGCAGCGGATGAGCCGGCGGCGTCCATAGGCATATGACTTCGCCGTCCATGGAAAACACATGAACCTGGCTGACTGGATCATCCTGGCGGTTACACTGCTGTCCGCGCTCGTGGGTTTCTACCGGGGATTCATCCGGGAAACCCTGTCGCTGATATCCTGGATTCTGGCGTTCTGGGCGGCGTTCAGCTTCGCCGAGCCGGCCAGCGTCTGGTTCGCGCAGTACATCGAGTCACCCCAGCTGCGCATGGTCGCGGCATTCGCGGCGATATTCGTGGCGACACTACTGCTGTTGTCGCTGCTCAGCTACCTGCTTTGCCGGCTGCTGCTGGTGAGCGGAATCGCCGGCACGGACCGGATTCTGGGCGGCCTGTTCGGGATCGCCCGCGCGGTGGTCGTGATATCGGTCCTGCTGCTGTTGGCGCGTATTCCCGGCTACCCGGAGGAGTCCTGGTGGAAACAATCCCTGTTGATCCCGCAATTGAGCCCGGTGGTGGTGTTCTTCCTTGATCTGCTGCCGCCCGATGTTGCCAAGCACCTGGAAACGGTTTAGGTTTTCATCATGTGCGGCGTTGTAGGCATTCTCGGTCAGGCTCCCGTCAACCAGTCCATCTATGATGCGCTGACGGTGGTCCAGCATCGCGGCCAGGACGCGGCCGGCATCATGACCTGCGACGGTAATCGCGTGTACCTGCGCAAGGACAACGGCCTGGTGCGGGACGTGTTCCGTACGCGGCACATGCAGCACCTGGCGGGAAACATGGGCATTGGCCACTGCCGCTACCCGACGGCGGGAACCAGCTCGGCATCCGAGGCCCAGCCCTTTTATGTGAACTCGCCTTTCGGCATCGCCCTGGGGCACAACGGCAACCTGACCAATACCATCGAGCTCCGCGAAAGCCTGTTCGCGCAGGACCTGCGCCACCTCAATACCAATTCGGATTCCGAGATCATTCTCAACGTGCTGGCCCACGAGCTGCGGACCGTGATGGGAGCCAAGCAGCAGCTCACGCACGATGACGTGTTCAAAGCGATGGAGAAGGTCTACAGCCGTTGCCGGGGGGCTTACGCCGCCGTGGCCATGGTGGTGGACGGCGGTATCCTGGCGTTCCGGGACCGGTTCGGCATACGTCCTCTCGTTTACGGCGTGCGCCAGACGCCGTCGGGCCGCGAGCACATGTTCGCATCTGAAAGCGTGGCCCTGGACGTTCTGGGTTTCGACCTGGTGAGCGACGTGCAGCCCGGTGAGGCGATCTACGTGTCGAAGACCGGCCAGATGCACCGAAGGGTATGTGCCCCGGACCCGCGTCATTGTCCGTGCATCTTCGAGCATGTTTACCTGGCGCGCCCCGACTCCATGATAGACGGCGTCGCGGTGCACAAGGCGCGGATGCGCATGGGTGAGAAGCTCGCCGGGCGCATACTCGAGCAGTGGCCGGAGCACGATATCGACGTGGTGATACCCATCCCCGACACCAGCCGGACCTCCGCACTGCAGATGTCCTACGAGATGGGCGTGAAGTATCGCGAGGGGTTCATCAAGAACCGGTACGTGGGCCGGACCTTCATCATGCCCGGGCAGGCCGAGCGTCAGCGTTCCGTGCGCCGCAAGCTCAATGCCATAGAGCTGGAGTTCCGGGGCAAGAACGTCCTGCTGGTGGACGATTCCATCGTGCGCGGCAATACTTCGCGCCAGATCATCCAGATGGCCCGGGATTCCGGCGCCAAGCGGGTTTACTTCGCATCCGCGGCGCCGCCGGTCCGCTACCCGAACGTCTACGGTATCGACATGCCCGACGCCCACGAGCTCGTGGGGCACAACCGCAGCGAGGAGGAGATACGCGTGGAGATCGGCGCGGACCGGCTGTTTTTCCAGGACCTCAATGACCTGATCGACGCCGCCCGCGAGGGCAACTCCGACATCGAGGAATTCGAAGCCTCCTGCTTCCATGGCCGTTATGTCACCGGCGACGTCAGCAGTGAGTACCTGGACCACCTCCAGCAGGCCCGCAACGACTCGCAGAAGGAACAGGCGGCGGCGGTCGTCGACCTCAACGAGGTGAACAGCTACGGAGCCTCATGATGGATGAATTCGATGACTGGACGTCCTTTGGCATGGATACGCGCTCGGTCCGGGCGGGTCAGCACCGGACCAACGAAGGCGAGAACGCCGAGCCGATCTTCGTAACCTCCAGCTTCACGTTCCGGGACGCCGCCCAGGCCGCGGCGCGGTTCGCGGAACAGGAGGCGGGCAATGTCTACTCGCGCTTCACGAATCCCACCGTGAGGACGTTCGAGGAGCGCCTGGCGGCGCTGGAGGGCGGCGAGCGCTGCGTCGCGACCTCGTCGGGCATGGCGGCGATCCTGACCCTGTGCCTGGGGACGCTGCGCGCCGGCGACCATATCGTGTCCTCCCGGAGCATCTTCGGCTCCACGCGGATGCTGTTCAACAAGTACCTGACGCGGTTCGGCATCGAGATCACCTATGTGTCGCCGACGGATCCGGACCGGTGGCGCGCCGCCGTGCAAGACAATACCCGGATGCTGTTCGTCGAGACGCCCGCCAATCCACTCACCGAAATCACGGATCTGGCCGCCATCTCGGCACTGGCCCGCGAGCGGGGGATCCTGTCGGTGGTGGACAACTGCTTCTGCACGCCGGTGTCCCAGCGGCCGTTGGAGATGGGCATCGACGTGGTAATCCACTCGGCGACCAAGTACCTGGACGGCCAGGGCCGCTGCGTCGGGGGGGCCGTGGTCGGCTCGGAAAGCCTGGTCGGCGGCGACGTCTACGGTGTGCTGCGCAACGGCGGCACCACCATGAGCCCGTTTAACGCCTGGGTCTTCCTAAAGGGCCTGGAGACCCTGGGCATCCGGATGCAGGCGGTCAGCGACCGCGCCCAGCGGATCGCCGAATGGCTGGAAGCCCACCCGCGGGTTGAGCGGGTGTATTACCCGGGCCTCCCGGCACATCCCCAGTACGACCTGGCCGGGCGCCAGCAGTCACTGAGCGGCGGCATCGTCTCGTTCGATGTCCGGGGGGGCAGGGAAGCGGCCTGGCGGCTCATCGACGCGACGCGCTTCATTTCCATTACCGCCAACCTGGGCGACACCAAGACCACCATCACTCATCCCGCCACCACCACCCACAGCAAGTGGAGCCCGGAAGACCGGGAAGAGGCCGGCATCCGAGACAGCCTGGTGCGTCTGTCGGTGGGCCTTGAGAATGTCGAGGACATCCAGGCCGACCTCAGGTTTTAGGACCGGCCCCGCCGCCGCGAACCAGGACTTCGTTTGAATGGCTGGTCGGTACCGTCGTGCCCTGCATGGCCCGGGGCGCCTGGTCGTCGACACGCTGTGAATACATCCCTGTACGCTCGCTTCCGGCATCCCTGCCTCCAGACGGTCGCCGACCAGGCGCCCCGGGCCATGCTTCAGCAGCGAGGCGTCATTGATGCCGCGTCCTTTCTCGGCAAAGACTACAGCAATGCCGGCAATCCGCCACGGATGCTGACGCATGGGTCGGGAAGGGTTGTTGGCGACCGTGCGTAGGCATGGATGCCGGAGCCGAGCGTACAGGGAGGTATCTACAGCGTGTCGCCAACAACCCTTCCCGGCCCATGCAGGGCACGGCGTTACCGGCTACCCAGGCAAGCCAAGCGGCGCTGGTTCGCGGCGGCGGGGCCGCTCCTAGATCATGCGGGTGGGGGGTCCAGCGTCTGCGAGCCCGGCGAGCAGCGCAGGATGCTGCTCTGCTCGTACCAGTCCCCCAGGACGATGCGGCGAGTACCGGCCGGGTCATCGTGGATCGCCGGGCGGTGGGTGTGGCCGTGGATCATCAACCGCACGTCGTGCTCGTCGAATGCCCGCCGCACCGCTTCCGGATTGACGTCCATGATCTCCATGGTGACGCTGTCCTTGTGCTCCCGGCTGTGTGCGCGGGCGTCCTCCGCCATTCGCATCCTCGCCTCGATGGGCTGGCTCAGGAATTGGCGCTGCCAGTCGGGATCGTCCACGGTGCGCCGGAATTCCTGATGCGCCGCGTCATCGGTGCAAAGGAAATCGCCATGCATGAGAAGCGTGCGCTCACCGTACAATTCGACCACCGTCGGGTCCGGAAGCACTTCACAGCCGGATTCAGCGGCAAAACGCTCCCCGGCCAGAAAGTCCCGGTTGCCGCGCATGAAAAACACCGGCACGCCGGCATCGGATACCGACCGGATCTCGTCGACGACCGGCGCGTAACCGAGCTGCTGCGCGGCGTCGTCGCCGATCCAGTACTCGAACAGGTCGCCGAGAATATACAGGGCGTCCGCCTGCCGGGCCTCGCTGCGAAGCAGCGCGAAAAACGCTTCCGCGATATGCGGCCGGCGGGGACTCAGGTGGAGATCGGAGATGAACAGCGTCGTCATGCCGCGCCTTCGACGACCACCTGCTGCACGATGATCTCCTGCATCGGCACGTTCTGGTGGTCACCCGCGGTCCGCGTGACGACCCCCTCGATGCGCTCCACCACTTCCATGCCCTCGAGCACGCGCCCAAATGCGCAGTAGCCTGGTTGATACTTCCCGGCGTGGTTCAGACCGTCGTTGTCGCGGGTGTTGATGAAGAACTGCGACGTGGCGGAATCGGGATCGTCCGGGACCCGCGCCATGGCAATGGTTCCGCGCTCGTTGCGCATACCCTGCTCGGCCTCGTTCCGGATGGGCGGGCGCGTGGTCTTCTGGATCATGCCCGGCTCGAAGCCGCCGCCCTGGATGATGAAGTTGTCGATGACGCGGTGGATCAGCGTGTTGTCGTAGAAGCCGTCCTTGACGTACTGCAGGAAGTTCTCCGCCGTAACCGGCGCGCGGTCGGTGTCGATCTCGACCGTGAAATTGCCGTGGCTGGTTTCAAAGCGAATCCTGGGATTTTTACCGACTGAGTTGGCCATTGGGTTCCTCGTTGCGGACGTCATTGTCCATTCGGCGGAGACTTTATTCAATAGCCGCCCGGTGCAGGCCCGCGCCATCGGTCACGGCGGATGCGCGCCGGCCCGCGGCGTACATTGTATGCCGTGCCGGCCCCGTTGCCGTTCGACCGCGGTATTGAGCAGCCGGTCGCCCGTTGGTGACGCTTGCCGGCATGCCGCTCGCGACGGCGGGATCGACGGACCGGCCCCCTGGCCGACGGTGGTCCATCCGGCTCGGAGCGGGTCGGGGCAGGACGGAGTGGCCCGCCGCCGTGCATGGCCCGCGCCGGCGTCGCCGGTGAGCAACCTCCGGGAAACCGACGGCGCCGGCGGCAAATCGCGCACATGGTTTTGCTTACGGCAATAACGACGTTTATACTAGCTTCACGTCGCCCATTCAGGGCGATTTTCGCCTTTTTAATCAATCAGTTTCGGGGGACGAACGTGGAACT
>JBEPXV010000049.1:0-9048 GCA_041641695.1 Gammaproteobacteria bacterium
CGGTTGGAGAACGGCGAGATTCGCCGGGGCGGGAGCATCGACACTCTGCGCGGACTGATTGCCGAGCACGGGCGCGGCCGTGTGCCCCTGTGGATCCAGTATGCCAATGACCAGGCCGAGGGGCTGCTGAAGCTCGGCGCGGACTGGCACGTCCGGCCGACGACGGGATTCGTGGAGGCGCTCAAGGAAGCTTTCGGGGACGACCGCGTGGAAGTGGTGTTCAACCGGCATATCGACCACGACGCGTCGAGCGACGTCGAGCACGCAGCTTGAGCTGACGACCGCCTTTACTCTGGTACAATCCGGCGCTTGTCGACTGGCCGCTGCTGCCCGCCGCACCAGCATCAGCCGCGAATCACGAATCACGAATCACCAGCCACCAATCACCATTCAATGGATCTCAAATTCCTGGATTTTGAACAGCCGATTGCCGAGCTCGAGGCCAAGATCGACGAGCTGCGGCATGTCGAGGTCGGCACCGAGGTTGATATCGCCGAGGAGATCGACCGGCTGCAGAGAAAGAGCAGGAAGCTGACCCAGACCATCTTCGCCAACCTGACCTCCTGGCAGGTTTCCCAGGTTGCGCGTCATCCCCAGCGTCCCTACCCGCTGGATTACATCGAGCGGATATTCGACGAATTCGAGGAGCTGCACGGCGACCGCATGTATTCCGATGATCCGGCGCTGGTGGGAGGGCTGGCCCGTGTGGGCGAGGTGTCCATGGTGGTGATCGGCCACCAGAAAGGCCGCGACACCCGGGAGAAGATCGCCCGCAACTTCGGTATGCCGCGGCCCGAGGGGTACCGCAAGGCAATGCGGCTGATGCGCACGGCGGAGAAATTCGGTCTGCCGGTGGTCACCATGATCGACACCCCGGGCGCCTATCCCGGGGTCGGCGCGGAGGAGCGCGGCCAGAGCGAGGCCATTGCCCGCAACCTGTACGTCATGGCGGGGCTGCGGACCCCCGTCGTGTCGGTGGTGGTGGGGGAAGGCGGCTCCGGCGGCGCGCTGGCCATCGGCGTGTGCGACCGGCTCCTGATGCTGCAGTACTCGACGTACTCGGTGATTTCCCCGGAAGGCTGCGCCTCGATTCTCTGGAAAAGCTCGGAAAAGGCCAGCGAGGCGGCCGACGCCATGGGCATGACCGCCAAGCGCCTGCACGAGCTCGGCCTGGTGGACCGGGTGCTGGAGGAGCCGTTGGGCGGTGCGCACCGGGATGTCGACGCCGTATCCGCCACCCTGAAAGACGCCATCGGTGAAGAGCTGGAGCGCCTGGCGGACCAGCCGCTCGATACGCTGGTGGCCAACCGGCGCGAGCGCCTCATGAGCTACGGGAAGTTCGAAGACGGTGCATGAGCGGCGCGCCGGGCATTGATGTAGACAGCGTCAAAACCCGGATCCTTGACACGCTGGGGGCACCCGCCGACGCGCCCTGGTATGCCGCCTACAGCGGCGGCCTCGACTCCACCGTGCTCGTCCACCTGCTTGCCCGTATTTGCCGCGACACCGGCACCCGGCTGGTCGCCCTGCATGCCGACCACGGGCTGCACCGGAATTCCGGCGAGTGGCGGCGGCGTTGCGAGGCCCGCTGCCGGGAGTGGGGGGTCGAGCTGCACAGCACCCGGCTCGAGCTGAGCAATGCGGGCGGGCTGGGTCCGGAGGGCAGGGCGCGCGCGGCGCGCTACCACTGGTTCCGGGAAGTCGCCGGCGAGGACGCCTGGCTGTTCACCGCTCACCACCGGCGCGACCAGGCGGAGACGCTGATCGAGCGCCTGACCCGGGGCTCGGGACCGCGCGGCCTGCGGGGGATCGTCCCGGTGAAGCACATTCACGGTATGCATGTCGCGCGGCCGCTGCTGGACACGCCACGGGAGGCCATCCAGGCCTACGCCGGGCAGCACCGGCTGCGCTGGGTAGACGACGACTCGAACCTGGATTCGTACTTCACGCGCAACTATATCCGCAATCAGGTGCTGCCGGTGCTGGCGCAGCGCTGGCCGGATATCGAGACGGCGCTCGGCCGCAGCGCGCGGGTCATGGCGGATGCCCAGCAGATCCTGGACGAGGAGGCCGCGGACGGCCTGTCGCGGGCGGGCGACCGCCCGGTGCGCGGCGACCCCTCCCTGGAAATCGCCGCCCTGCGCTCCGCGGGACCGGCGCGGCGGCGCAACATGCTGCAGCACTGGATCCACCGGGAGACCGGGGCGTCCCCGGGCTTCGCGCGGCTGAACCGGATCTCGCGGGCCCTGGAGCGGTACCCCGAGGATGGCGGCGGGCTGCGCTGGCCACCCGTGGATCTGCGCCTGTTCCGCGACCGCCTGTACCTGGTGCGTCCGTGGCCGGCGCCCGACAACGCGCTGACGTGGGATCTGAATACCCCGCTGCGCATCGGTGAGTGCATGGTACTGAGCGCGCGCGAATCCACCGGCGCGGGTTTGAAGAAGGACGCGGTGGCCGGGGGCGTGCGGGTCGTGTTCCGGCGCGGCGGCGAGAAATGCCGTCTGCCGGCTCGACGCCACCGCCACAAGCTCAAGCACGTCCTGCAGGAATCCGGAGTCCCCCCCTGGCAAAGACCGCGCATCCCGTTGATCGTCGTCGCCGGTGAGATCGCCGCCATCGCGGGCCTGGCCTGCTGCGATCCCTTTGCCGCCGGTCCCGGTGAGCCGGGCCTGGAGATCAGTGTCGACTACCCGAAGCGGGGCGCGCCGGTGGCGGAGTGAACTATTTGCGGCAGAGTGTTTCCAATGTTGCAGCGGAGCCGCACGCGGCGTCCGCGCAGGCTTGTCGTGGGTCCCGCCCCGGCAGCGCCAGAACAATCAATCAAGAGGAGGATGCAAAATGCTGCACAAACCATTGATAGCCGCACTTGCCGGAAGCCTGCTCGCGATGCCGGTCATCGCCGCCGCCCAGGAAGACCCGGTCATTACGTACCGGCAGAAAGTCATGCAGTCCATCGGGGCCAATATCGGCGCGGTGTCCGACGTGCTCAAGCATTCGCTGCCCCATGAGCAGAACATCCAGGTGCACGCCGAGCAGATCAACCGCGCCGCCGCCCTGATACCGTCGGCGTTCGAAGAGAACGTCTCCGAAGGGCTCACCGACGCCAAGCCGGAGATCTGGGAGGAGTGGCAGGAGTTCGAGGAGTACGCCGCCGACCTGGAAACCGAGAGCGCGGCCCTGGCGGAAGTCGCCGCCGGCGGTGACACGGCCGATATTGCCGCCCAGGTCAAGCAGCTCGGCGACAGCTGCAAGCAGTGCCACGACGAATTCCGCAAGCCCGAGGAAGAGTCCTACAAGAATTAGGCGTGGCGGAGCGCTCGGTGGGACGCCGCTGCCCGCGGCTTGCCGCTGCGCCGGTAGTGCTCGGCCTCGCAGTCTGGCTGGCGGCCGCCGGAGTGCGGGCGGCGGAGCCGGATGCCGTGACCCGCGGCGAATACGTGTTTCGTGCCGCCGCCGGATGCAGCTGCCACACGGATTTCCCCAACGATGGTCCGGCCCTCGCCGGCGGCCGGGCCATCGACACGCCATTCGGGACTTTCTACAGCCCGAACATCACGCCCGATCCGGACACCGGCATCGGCGACTGGAGCGAGGAAAATTTCGTGCGCGCCATGACCGAGGGTGTGGGTCCCTCCGGAAAGCACTACTACCCGGTGTTCCCGTACACTTCGTATGCGCGTATGACGCGGGAGGATCTCAGCGACCTGTGGGCCTATCTGTCCAACCGCGAGCCGGTGCCCCGCCGCAACCGGGCGCACGACCTGTGGTGGCCGGTGCGCTGGCGCTATCTGCTGTCCTGGTGGAAATGGTGGTATCTCGACGACACCGGGCCGGTCTCCGATCCGGCGCGCTCCGAAACGTGGAACCGGGGCGCCTACCTGGTCAACGGCCCCTCCCACTGCGGCGAGTGCCACACGCCGCGGGACCTCGCGGGGGGGCGGGACCGATCCATGATGCTCGCCGGCACGGCGGACGGGCCGGAAGGCGAGCTTGCCCCGAACATCACCCCGGCCCCGGAAACCGGTATCGGCAAGTGGCACCCGGCGGACCTGACCTGGCTGCTGCAGACCGGGCTTCTGCCCGATGGCGACGGCGTGCAGGGGACAATGGCGGAAGCGATCGACGAGGGCTATTCGCACCTGACCGCGGAGGACCGCGACGCCATCGCCGAGTACATCATGTCCCTGCCCCCCATCGAGCACGACGTCGAGTAATTGCCGCGCTTGTGCGCCGCCGGCCGTCCGGACGGGGCAATACGGGGCGGGTTGTCTCTATCCCCCGTGCGGGAACTTTGTTAAGCTACAACGCCGTTCGGAGTCCTCCCCGCGGCTTCGCCAGTTGCATCTCGACGCGGGCACAACGAAGTGGCGCACATGACAAAATACATCTTCATCACGGGCGGGGTCGTCTCATCCCTCGGCAAGGGCATCGCGGCCTCTTCCCTGGCGGCGGTCCTCGAATCCCGCGGCCTCAGGGTCACCCTTCTCAAGCTCGATCCCTACATCAACGTCGACCCGGGCACCATGAGCCCGTTCCAGCACGGCGAGGTGTTCGTCACTGCGGACGGCGCGGAGACCGATCTGGATCTCGGCCACTACGAGCGCTTCGTGCGCACGCCGATGACCCAGCGCAACAACTTCACCACCGGCCAGATCTATGAGCGGGTGATCCGCAAGGAGCGCCGCGGCGAGTACCTGGGCGGCACCGTCCAGGTCATTCCACATATCACCGACGAGATCAAGAAGTGCATTACCGAGGGCGCCGACGACGCCGAGATCGCCCTGGTGGAGATCGGGGGCACCGTCGGCGACATCGAGTCGCTGCCGTTCCTCGAGGCCATACGGCAGATGCGCATCGAGCTCGGGTCCGGGAACACGGTATTCGTTCATCTGACCCTGGTGCCCTTCATGGGCGCCGCCGGCGAGATCAAGACCAAGCCGACCCAGCACTCCGTCAAGGAGCTGCGCAGCATCGGCATCCAGCCGGACATCGTGATGTGCCGCGTGCAGAAGCCGCTGCCCGACGACGCCCGCCGCAAGATCGCCATGTTCTCGAACGTCCCGGAGCGGGCCGTGGTGTCGGCGCCCGACGTGGACAATATCTATCGCATTCCCTCGGCGTTCCGCGACCAGGGCGTGGACGCCATCGTCCTGGAGCAGCTCGGCCTGGAGGCGCCGGGCGCCGACCTGTCCGAGTGGAACAAAGTGGTGCATGACGGCGAGCACCCCACCCAGCAGGTACGCATCGCCCTGGTGGGCAAGTACGTGGACCTGACTGAATCCTACAAGTCGTTGTCGGAGGCCCTGAGCCACGCCGGCATCCATACCCGCACCCATATCCAGATCTCCTATGTCGATTCCGAGGACATCGAGGCCCAGGGCGTCGGCGCCCTGGAGGGCGTGGACGGCGTCCTGGTGCCGGGCGGATTCGGGCAGCGCGGTATGGAGGGAAAGATCAAGGCCGTGCGGTTCGCCCGCGAGAAGGGCATACCGTACCTTGGCATCTGCCTCGGCATGCAGGCGGCGGTCATCGAGTTCGCCCGGCACGTGGCCGGCCTGGAGGGCGCCAACAGCACCGAGTTCGAGTCGGACACCCCGCATCCGGTGATCGCGTTGATCCACGAATGGGTGGATACCGACGGCACGGTCCAGGTCCGCAGCGTGGAGTCCGATCTCGGCGGCACCATGCGGCTGGGGAGCCAGGCCTGCTACCTGCTGTCGGGAACCAAAACCTATGAATGCTACGGCAAGGACGTGATCCACGAGCGCCACCGGCACCGCTACGAGTTCAACAATCACTATCGCCGGCCGCTGGAAGAGAAGGGCCTGGTGATCGCCGGCGTTTCCCAGGACGACCTGGTCGAGGTCGTCGAGCTGCCGGATCATCCCTGGTTCGTGGGCTGCCAGTTCCATCCCGAGTTCACGTCCTCGCCTCGCGACGGCCATCCGCTGTTCTCCGGTTATATCTCCGCGGCCCGCCGCTACCACGAAACAAGAAGCGAAACAGGCACCGACCGCGACGACCGGCAGGTTGCGGTTTGATGGAGCTGTGCGGCTTCGAGGTCGGAGACCGGCAGCCGTTCTTTCTCATCGCCGGTCCCTGCGTGATCGAGTCCCGGGACCTGGTGATGGATGTCGCCGGACGGCTCAAGGCGGTCTGCGACCGTCTCAGCGTGCCGCTGGTGTTCAAGGCGTCCTACGACAAGGCCAACCGCAGCTCCCATGCCTCCTTCCGCGGCCCCGGCATCGAGGAGGGCCTGGAGATCCTGTCGCAGGTCCGCGAAGAGATCGGCTGCCCGGTGCTCACCGACGTGCATACGCCGGAGGAAGTCGACATCGCCGGCGCGGTGGTGGACGTGCTCC
This sequence comes from Gammaproteobacteria bacterium, assembly GCA_041641695.1. Classification (GTDB taxonomy): domain Bacteria; phylum Pseudomonadota; class Gammaproteobacteria; order Arenicellales; family JAANXG01; genus JAANXG01. The sequence continues at coordinate 6,363 of JBEPXV010000049.1, forward strand.
AGACACCGGCCTTCCTGTGCCGCCAGACGGACCTCATCCAGGCCGCGGCGGCGAGCGGCAGGCCGGTGAACATCAAGAAAGGCCAGTTCCTCGCCCCGGACGAGATGAGCAGCGTGGTGAACAAGGCGTTCGCCGCGGGCGGCGAAGGCCGGGTCATGGTCTGCGAGCGGGGTACCATGTTCGGCTACCACAACCTGGTCGTGGACATGCGCGCTTTGGAGATCATGCGCGCTACGCGCTGCCCCGTGGTGTTTGACGCCACCCACTCCGTGCAGCAGCCGGGCGGGCAGGGCGACCGCTCCGGCGGCCAGAGCCGCTATGTACCGGTGCTGGCGCGCGCCGCGGTGGCGGCCGGCGTGGCGGGTCTGTTCATGGAGACCCATCCGAATCCCGCCGAGGCGTTGAGCGACGGGCCCAACGCCGTGCCGCTGGACCAGATGGAGCCGTTGCTCGCGACTTTGGTGGCGCTCGACGAGGTGGTCAAGGCAACGTTTTCGGGTGGAGTTGGGAGCTCGGGGTTGGTGAATCCTGGTTCGTGACGCATCAAGGGGTCCACCAACCCCCAACCCCGGACCCCAACTCCTCATTCACCGATTTAATGTACTTTGTGAACAAATCTGCAAAAAGTGAATTCAATCAATAACCTGGAGAAGCAAATTAATGACCCGCATTAGCGCCGTTACCGCCCGTGAAATCCTCGACTCCCGCGGCAATCCCACCGTCGAGGCGGATGTCCGGGTAGCAGGCGGCGCCGTGGGCACCGCGGCGGTGCCGTCCGGTGCCTCCACGGGCGCCCTGGAGGCGCTGGAGCTGCGGGACGGCGACGCGGGCCGCTACGGTGGCAAGGGCGTGCTGAAAGCGGTCGGGCATGTCAACGGGGAGATAGCGGATGCGGTAACCGGTATGGACGCGGCTGCGCAGGCGGAGCTGGACCAGGCGATGCGGGAGCTGGACGGGACTGACAACAAGCGCCGGCTGGGGGCGAACGCCATCCTGGCGGTTTCCATGGCCGCGGCCAAGGCGGCTGCGGCACAGCAGGGCCTGCCCCTGTACCGGCACCTGGCGACCCTGCACGGCGAAGCGTCGCCCGACACCCTGCCCGTGCCGCAGATGAACATCATGAACGGCGGCGCGCATGCCGACAACGCCGTGGACTTCCAGGAGTTCATGATCCTGCCCACCGGCATCGGCAGCTTCCGGGAGGCGCTGCGGGCCGGGGCCGAGGTGTTCCACGCCCTGAAGAAGCTGCTGGCCGCGCGCGGCCTGAGCACGGCGGTGGGCGACGAGGGCGGCTTCGCGCCCGAGCTGGGCTCCAACGAAGAGGCCGTGCGCCTGTTGTGCAAGGCGGTGGAGAGCGCGGGCTACGAGCCGGGCACCCAGATCACCATCGGCCTGGACGTGGCCTCCTCGGAGCTCTACAGCGACGGTGCGTACCGGCTCGAGGCGGAGGGCCGGACCATGCAGTCGGCGGAGCTCGTCGACTATATCCAGGCCTGGGTCGACAAGTACCCCATCGTCACCATCGAGGACGGCATGGCCGAGGACGACTGGGAAGGCTGGTCGGCCCTGACAGAACGTCTCGGCTGGCGGCTGCAGCTCACCGGGGACGACCTGTTCGTTACCAACGCCGCGATACTCGAAAAGGGTATCGAGCGCGGCGTGGCAAACTCCATTCTTATCAAGGTGAACCAGATCGGTACCTTGACCGAGACCCTGGAGGCCATCCGCATGGCCCACGCCGCGGGCTATCGCGCCACCATTTCCCACCGGTCCGGGGAAACCGAGGATACATTCATCGCCGACCTGTCCGTGGCCACCCGCGCCGGGCAGATCAAGACCGGGTCGCTGTGCCGTTCGGAGCGCGTCGCCAAGTACAACCGGCTGCTGCGCATCGAGCACGATCTGGCCGATGCCGGTCGCTATGCGGGAGCGGCCGCCTTGGGCTTGTAGGCGCTGATGAGCAACCTGCGCGCCAAGCTGGCCCTCGCCGTACTGGCGGTCATGTTTCTCGGCCTGCAGTACAGTCTCTGGCTCGGTGATTTCGGCCTGGTCCGATACTGGCAGCTCGAGGAGCGCGTTCAGGCCCAGCGGCAGGTGAACGAGCGGCTCGAGGCGCGCAACGAACAGCTCCAGGCCGAGGTCATCGATCTCAAGCACGGCACCGACGCCCTGGAGGAGCGCGCCCGGTCGCAGCTCGGCATGATCAAGGAAGGAGAGGAGTTCTACCAGGTGATCGAAGAGGAAGAGTAATGCGTAATTCGTGATGCGTTACTGACCCTGGATCACCAGTCACCAATCCCCAATCACCCATCCCCCACAACGTCATACGGCAACGGCTGCGGCAGCAGCCTGTCACTCTCCTCGCTGCCGACATACAGGTTCTCTCCATCCAGGTCCTCGATGCGGGCCACCGCCAGCAGGTCCCAGCCCGGGCCGGCGGCGGGCTGGGCGTCCACCACCGTGCCCGTGGGTGAGGTGCTTCCCTGTGTAAAGACCCGGTCGCCGGGCCGCGGGGGCGTATCGCTCGCGGTCCGGAACCGGCCCATGCGCTGCTTCAGGTTGCCCAGGTAGTGCATGCGGGCGACGATCTCCTGGCCCGGGTAGCAGCCTTTCCTGAAATTCACCGCGTCCAGTCGATCCAGATTGACCATCTGCGGAATGAACGTCTCGGAGGTCGCGGCGACGA
>JBEPXV010000050.1:0-8968 GCA_041641695.1 Gammaproteobacteria bacterium
GAGTATCGCGGAGCGACTGAATCGGGCGCCACCTGGTCCGTCTGCGGGCGGATCAGGGCCGGGTTGCCGGTTTCCAGTCGCAGTTCATGTGCCTGGCGCCCTGACAGGCGAACTCCCGCGCTCGCCAGAACGACTGCATGTAGGCAACCAGCTCCCGGGCATTCTCCCGCGAGAGAATCTCTTTGAAAGCCGGCATCCGTCCGCCGCGTGCGATGCCGCCCTCGAGAATCGTTTCCACCAGCTGCTCGTCGTCGTGGTGCCAGGCATGCGACGAGAAACCCAGGGCAGGTGCCAGTTGCCCCTGGTCGCTCGGTGCGGTGGCGGCCCCGGCGGTCTCGCCGACTCCCTCTTTGCCGTGGCAGGCGATGCAGTACTCGGTGTACAGCCGTTCACCCGCGGCAGCCGCGGTACCGTGCGGGGTTTGCGGGGCGGGGAAGCGTTGCCACGATTCGCCGCCGTCTTCGCTGGTGAACAGGCCGCTGGCGTGCGTCAGTGTTGCCAGGCGGTCCGGGTCGGTCGGGTCAACGATGAGCTGCAGCGGGTAGTGGCCGCCGAAGCCGTTGTACAGCGCCTTCCAGCCGTCGTCTTCCGCCCGCAATAATCCGCGGCCGAGCACGAACGTGTACGTAGTGCCGTCTGCAGTTACGTGGACCAGGCTGGCGGTGTTCCCGGGCTCGGACACCGCTCGCCAGCGGCGCCCACCGTCGTCGCTGGTGAGCAGCCCGGCCTGGGTTGCGGCGTAGAGGTGCGTGGGGTCCTCGGCCGAACCGGCCAGCGTAATCAGCTTCTCCGGCGGTGGCCCGATCGACTCCCAGCTGCGCCCGCCGTCACGGCTCGCCTGCAGCGAGCCGTGCACGCCGTATAGCACGTCCGGGTCCGCGGGACTGACCGCGAGCTGATGATAGTCGGCGGGTCCGTCATGTCCGCGCCCATGACGCGTCCATGTAATGCCCCCGTTCTTCGATCGCAACAGGCCAAGATTACTGCCGTCCGGCGGATGCCCCGACACGTAGAGCGTCCCCGGCTCGGACGGGTGAGCGGTCAGCCCCAGAAAGTCGTCCCGGCGGTCGCCGACCAGGCTCGCGGATCCGTCCGGCAGGGCACGGTAGAGCCCGTAATGCGTGGCCAGCAACAGCGCGCCGGGGGCATTCGAGTCGAAAGCGATACCGTGAAGGTGCCCCAGGTCGCCGACGCGCAGCGCGTGCGCGGGAAAAGCTGCCAGGGTCAGGAGGAGCAGCCACGCCGGGCGGACTGCGTTCAGATTACGTATATTCATTGTCGATCTCTCAATTGGCCCGCTGTGGCGGGCGCTTGCCTGATGCCCGCTCATGGTGGCGGGCCACGCGGCCGCACGGGGCGGCACGGGAACTTTTTCAGGCCGGGATCGGGGGTCGCAGCAGCCGGGTGCGTGGGGCTGCGGGTGCGAGCTCGGGCGTGTCACTGGTCCGTCTATCGGCGGGCTGGCCGTACCCAATCTGCCCGGCCGGGCTCGATGCGATACCCGGGCAGTGCATTTGACACGGCGACCGGCCGTTGCCGCAGCCGTTAGCCAGCGGCGCCTCGAATTCGACCATGCCAGCTCCAGCATGCGCGGCGCCGGGGCAATCCACAGCCACATCCGGGCCGGTCATCGCCGCGGACGCGTTCGTCGCGGCGAGCAACAGGGCGAAACAGAGCAGCAGGTAGTGCCGGCGGAAACCCATCACAAGCAGAGTATAACGTAGTGGACATCGCTGCACGCGCCTCGGGTGCGCTCTTGCGTTATTTCCGCGCTCCCTCAGCAACGCAATGGCGCATGCGAAGCCACAGGGTCGTGCGGCCGTTCTCGACCTTGAACGGGGAGCTGTCCAGGCATTCCACCATGGGCGCCAATTCCGCCCGCCGGAGTCCCTGTGGAAGGTAGGCGCGTTACAGGCTTTGGATCAAGTGGCCATTCCGGGCGGTGGGATCGAGTGGCGCTACCGGTCCCTGCCTGCTTGCAGCCCTTCGGGCCAGGCACCGACCGGGATGTGGTGCGTCCTGATTCTGATGGTGCAAATGTCTCAACACTCAAGTGGCTTGACTTTTCAGAAATCGATGGTCAAGATCTGTGGCCACAAAGAAAGTTACTTTCCCAACGAGGTGACGAGCGATGGGGGGTGGGACAGAGGAGAAAGCGGCAACGCCTGAATCGATGGTCCGCGTGGCCTGCCTGCAGTTCGAGCCGCGGGTCGGCGAGACCGCTGCCAATGTGGCACGCAGTCTCGAGCTGATCGAGATCGCAGCCCGCGACGGCGCCGACCTCGTTGTCCTGCCGGAGCTTTGCAACACCGGGTACATGTTCCGCGACCGTGCCCAGGCGCATGCCCTGGCCGAGCCGATACCAGGCGGATCCACCGTCGAAGCCTGGCAGAAGGCGGCCGCCGCACATAATCTCTACCTGTGCGCCGGCATCAGCGAGCGTTCGAACGGCCGGTTGTACAACAGCGCCGTACTGCTGGGGCCCGATGGCTACATCGGCACCTACCGCAAGGCCCATCTGTGGAACGCCGAAAACCTCTATTTCGAGCCCGGCGACCTTGCGTTCCCCGTCTTCCACACGCCTCTCGGGCGGCTCGGCATGCTCATCTGTTACGACTGCTGGTTCCCGGAGGCCTGGCGGCTGCTGGCGCTGCAGGGGGCGGACATCGTATGCGTACCGACAAACTGGGTGCCGATTCCCGGGCAGGATCCCGGCCGCGAGGCGATGGCCAACATCCTCTGCATGGCGGCGGCCCACTCCAATTCCGTGTTCGTCGCCGCCGCCGATCGCATCGGCGAGGAGGCGGGCCAGGCGTTTATCGGGCAGAGCCTGGTGGTCGGCTATACCGGCTGGCCGGTGGCCGGACCCGCCAGCCGCGACCGCGAGGAGATCATCCAGGCCGACTGCAACCTGTCCGACAGCCGGCGCAGGAGAAACTGGAACGACTTCAACCAGGTCCTGCGCGACCGGCGCAGCGACGTGTACGCCGAAATGCTGGGGGCGAATACACGGCCGGGATGGTACTGACCCGCGTCAAGCGCCGCCCAACGATAACCACACCAGATGGAGGATAACCACGATGAACACCAAGCAGCTATTGAGACGGATACCGGCCGCCGGCCTGATGGGCCTGATCGCGGCGTTCGCACCCGCGCAGGCGGAAGAACCCATCAAGATCGGTGTTCCGGTCGGCCTGAGCGGCGCCAACAGCGTCGTCGCGCCGTCGGTGGTGCAATCCACCGAGCTGGCCGTTGCAGAGATCAACGCGGCCGGCGGGGTGCTCGGAAGGGAACTGGAAGTTGTTGTCGCCGACGACGGCAGCGGCGCCCAGGGCGCCCAGAAGGCCTTCGAATCGCTGGTCTATCAGCAGGAAGTCGACGTGCTCATTTCCATGGAAACCAGCGCGGCGCGCAACGCCGGCCTGCCCATCGTCAACCGCGGCGGCGTGCCCTACATATACACGTCGTTTTATGAGGGCCGCTCCTGCAGCCCGTGGATGTACGTCAACGCCTGGGTGCCGGAACAGCAGGTTGCCCCGGTGGTCGATCACTTCACCGCCGAGAAGGGCGCCGAAACGTTCTTCCTGATCGGCAGCGACTACGCCTTCGGCCGCGGCATGCTCGAGTTCACCAGGCAGTACATCGAAGAGAAAGGCGGCGAGGTGGTCGGCGAGGAGTACCTGCCGATGGGGGGTACCGACTGGACCGCCATCATCAGCAAGCTCAAGTCGGCCGAGCCCGACGCGCTGGTCACGTCGACCGCCGGCGGCGCTCCGAACGTCACCCTGACCAAGCAGCTCCGCGCGGCCGGCGTGGACATCCCCTACGGCAACCTGGCCGTCGACGAGGGAACCGCGCGCAACATGGGCCAGGATGCCGCAGGAATCTACATTTCGGCTTCCTACATCACCAAGATCGACAGCCCCGAGAACCGGCGGTTCATGCAGGCGATGGAGGAACACTTCGGTGACGAGGCCAAGACGCCGAACGAGCTTTCGGTGCCCCAGTACGAGGCGGTTTATCTGTACAAGGAGGCGGCAGAGCAGGCCGGAACCACCGAAGGGCAGGCGATCATTGACGCCCTGGACGACGTGTCCTACGACGGCCCCCGCGGCACGATCCGCATGGACAAGCAGCGGCACGCGACCCTGACCATGTACCTGGCCCAGGTCCAGCCGGACGGCGGCATCGAGCTGATCCGCAGCTTCGAGAACGTCGACCCGGGCGAGCAGTGCCCGAACCTCTAGCCACCGGCGCGACCCGGCCGGACCGCGCTCCGGCCGGGTTTTGCCGCAGGACGGCATAAGCGGAGCACTACATGGGCATCATTCTCGACATGCTGACCACCGCGGCGATCCTGTTCACCGTCGCCACCGGCCTGATGATCATCCTGGGCGTGATGAAGCTCATCAACTTCGCCCACGGCGCTTTCCTGATGGTGGGCGGCTACACCGCCTTCGTGGTCACACAGCTCGGATGGAATCCGTGGCTGGCGATTCCCTGCGCTGCCGCCGTCGGCCTGCTGCTCGGCATGGTGGTGGAGCAGATAATCGTCCGGCCGCTGTACTCGCGTCCACTCGATGCCATCCTGGCCACCTGGGGCCTGGGCATCATTCTCGGCCAGATCGTCACCATCGTCTTCGGGCGCGAGGTGCAGTTCGTGGAAACGCCGATCCGGGGCGCCGTCGAGTTCTTCGGCCAGTCCTACTCGATCTATCGTCTACTGCTGCTCGGCGCCGGCGCGGCAATCGGCGCGGCCCTGACGGCGCTGCTCTACTTCACGCGCTTCGGCCTGAACGCCCGTGCGGTGATTATGAATGAGGAGCTGGCCCGCGGGCTGGGGATCGACAGCACCCGGGTCCGGTTGCTGACTTTCGGCCTCGGAGCGGGGCTGGCCAGCATGGCCGGCGCCATGATCACGCCGCTGATCTCGGTGGACCCGACCATGGGCCTGCCCTGGCTGGTGAATTCCTTCATGCTGGTGCTGGTGTCCGGGGTATCGATCCCGGGCCTGATGATCGCATCGCTGATGCTGGGCGGCGCCCAGGTCGTCGTCAGCACCTATATCAGCCCGATACTCGGCGGCCTGACGATTGTCGTGCTGGCCGCGGTTATCCTGCGCATCTGGCCGCGAGGGCTCGCCAATGGCTGACGACGCCACAGTGCTTCCCGCCGGCAACGCGGTTTCCACCGCCGGACGTTCGCGCAACGATCTTCACTACCTGGCGCGCTGTATCCTGGTGGCCGTGGGCGTGCTGGCGATTGCCCCGTACGTCCTCGACTTCTACGCCATGAATATCCTGGTTCGCGCACTGCTGCTGGGCGTGCTGGCGCTCACCGTGGACATGTTGTGGGGCTATACGGGCATCCTGACCTTCGGCCAGTCCGCCTTCTTCGGGATCGGCGCCTATGCCTGCGCACTGATGTTCACCCACGTCGGCTTCGGGCACGGCTTCGCCGTGCTGGCCCTGGTGCTCGGTATTCTGGCGGCGGTGGCGGTCGGCCTTCTGATCGGCTGGCTGGCTTTCTATCACGGAGCGTCGCCGTTGTACGCTTCCATCGTGACGCTTGCTTTGCCGATCGTCCTGACCCAGGTGGTGTACTCCGGGGGCACGTTTACCGGATCAAGCAGCGGCCTGTCGGGCTTTCCCACCTACTACTGGTCGCTGCCGACCTGGCTGTGGACGGCGGGCGGTCTGTTGATCGTCGTCACCTCCCTCGCCTGGCTGTTCGTGCGCAGCGATATGGGCCGCATCCTGGTGGCCATTCGCGAGAACGAGACCCGCTGCGCCTATCTCGGCATCCCGGTCTCGCGGATCAAGATCCTGCTGATGGCCGCAATGGGGGGGCTCGGGGCCGTCGCCGGTTTCGGGTACGCGTCGTTCTCCAATGTCGTGGCCCCCGAGCTGACGGGTTTCCTGCTGGGCACTGAGCTGTTGATCTGGGTGGCTCTGGGCGGCCGGGGTACCGTTGTCGGGCCGGTTTTCGGCGCGATTCTGATTGACGTGTCGAGCTCGTATCTGTCGGGCAGCATGCCCTTTGTCTGGAAGCTGTTCATCGGCGTGGCCTTCGTGCTCGTCATCGTCGCCCTGCCGCAGGGGCTGACGCCGGTGGTGACCAATTTCTGGCGGCGGGTGTCAGGAAGGAAGCCGCAGGCGGCGGCGGCGCCGGAATTGACTGCGGCGCCGCCCCGCCAGGCGGCAGACGACGGCAGGATGCCCCTTTCGGCGCGCGAGGTGCATCGCAACTTCGGCAGCCTGCAGGTGCTTCAGGGCATCGATTTCGAGGTCGGCCGGGGTGAGCTGGTGAGCCTGGTGGGCCCCAACGGCGCCGGCAAGACGACCCTCATTCGATGTCTGGCCGACGGCCTGGAGCGCACCGGCGGCGACATCGCCGTGCACGGCAATGACCTCGCCCGCAAAGCGCCGGCGCGCTGTGTCGCGCTCGGCATCGGCCGGAAGTTCCAGAAGGCCAACGTGTTCGCCACCCTGACCGTGGCCGAGTGTCTCCGGGTCGCCCGCTACAGCCTGGACCCGATGTCGCCCTGGACCCGGGCAAGCGAGCTGCGGCTGCCCGCGTCGGCGCTGCGCATCGTGGAGGAGACCGGGCTGAAGGACGCGCTGTCGATGGAAGCGCGTCATCTCAGCCATGGTCTCAAGCAGGCTCTGGAGCTCGCCATGGTGCTGTCGCTGGAGCCGAGCATCGTGCTGCTGGATGAGCCGACCGCGGGGCTGACCCGCACCGAGCGCGAGCGTATCGGCGCCATTCTCACCTCCCTCGCACGGGACGAGGGGCTGAGCATCCTGTTGGTGGAGCATGACCTCGATTTCGTGCGCCAGATCAGCTCGCGGGTGATCGTGCTGCACCAGGGGCGGCTGGTGCTGGACGGCTCCGTCGAGGAAGTCGTTGATTCCGAGCTCGTCCGGGAGATCTACGCCGGCACTCACTACCGCGGCGAAGAAGCGGAGGCGTCATGACGGGGGCGGAGCGGATGCTGGCTCTCGACGGCATTACCAGCGGCTACGGCGAAGCGATGGTGGTACGCGGTATCTCCCTCGATGTCGCGCCGGGGGAGATCGTCACGCTGCTGGGCAAGAACGGCATGGGCAAGAGCACCCTGCTCAAAACCATCATGGGATTCCTGCCCGCCCGGCGCGGCCGTGTGAGCCTGGCCGGCGACGATGTTACCGGCGTGTCGCCGCATCGCCTGGCCCGCCGCGCCATCGCCTACACCCCGCAGGAGCAGGCCATCTTCCAGGACCTGACCGTGCGCGAGAATCTGGTCCTGGGCCTGCCCGACAAGTCCTGGTTCGACGAGGAGTTCGCGCGGGTGTGCCAGGTCTTCCCGGTACTGGGCGAGCGCCAGCGCCAGCGCGCCGGCACCCTCTCGGGGGGTGAGCAGAAGATGCTGCTGGTGGCACGCGCCCTCATGGCGCGGCCTCGCCTGATGCTGGTGGACGAGATCACCGAAGGCCTGCAGCCCTCCGTTATTCACCGCCTGGCCGGGGCCCTGGTGGACGAACGCGAGCGAACCGGTGTCGCAATGCTGCTGGTTGAACAGAACATCCAGTTCGCTCTCGAAGTGTCCGACCGATGGGCGGTGTTGAAGCTGGGCGAGATCAACGAAACCGGCGCCAGCAACGAGCCGGATGCGGCGGCGCGCATCGCCGACCAACTGGCCGTTTGAGAACGTGGCCCCGACAGGACAAAGCCGCAGTGCCTGATTCCGTAAACGCCGAACGGCTGTGGCAGAGCCTGATGATGATGGCCGAAATCGGCGCCACCGCCGGGGAAGGGTGCAACCGGCAGGCGCTGACCGACGAGGACCGCGTCGGCCGCGACTTGTTCCGGCGCTGGTGCGAGGAGGCGGGCTGCCGCGTCGACATCGACGCCATGGGCAACATGTTCGCGCGCCGTCCGGGCCGGCGCGATGACCTGCCGGCCGTGGCCAGCGGCAGCCACTTGGACACCCAGCCATACGGTGGACGCTTCGACGGCGTGCTCGGTGTGCTGGCCGGCCTCGAAGTGGTGCGCACGCTCAACGACCGGGGCATCGAGACCGAGCGCCCGATCGAGGTCGTCAACTGGACCAACGAAGAAGGCTCGCGCTTTGGCCCCCCGACCATGGCCTCGGCGGTCTATGCCGGCGCCTTGCGGCAGGAAGAGGCGTACGCGGTACGCAGCGAAGAAGGCCGCAGTTTCGAAGAGGAGCTGGAACGCATCGGCTACCGCGGCGCGGCCCCATGCGCGCCGCGCGACTGGCACAGCTTCCTGGAGCTCCACATCGAGCAGGGCCCGGTCCTGGAGGCGTCGGGAAAAACCATCGGTGTGGTGACCGCGGGGCAGGGGATGCGCTGGTTCCAGTGCCGCACCCGCGGCCAGTCCGCCCATGCCGGCACCACGCCCATGCCATTGCGCCGCGACGCCCTGGAGAGCGCCGCGGACCTCGTGCTGCGCATCCGCGACACGGCGCTGGCGCACGCCCCCCACGCCGTCGCCACCGTCGGCCAGCTCCGGGTCCGGCCGGGCTCGCCCAACGTCGTGCCGGGTGGGGTCGACTTCACCATCGACATGCGACACCCCGAAAGCGCCAGTATCGAATCGATGACCGCGGCCCTGAAAACCGCGTTCGAAGAGGTCGCTGCGACCCGCGCAGCCACCGCGGAGATCGAGGAGACGTTTGCGTCCGCGCCGGTCGACTTCGACGCCGGCTGTGTCGACGCGGTGCGCAGAGCGGCCGGGCACCTGGAGCTCCCGTACCAGGACATGGTCAGCGGCGCCGCCCACGATGCGTTGAAAGTCGCCGCGGTGACCCCGGCGGCAATGATCTTCGTCCCCTCCCAGGGCGGCCTCAGCCACAACGAGGCGGAGTGGACGAGCCCGTCGGACTGCGCCGCCGGCGCCAGCACTCTGCTGCACGCGATCCTCGATCGGGCTTCGGCCGTTTCCTAGGCGTTCAGCCCGGCGG
>JBEPXV010000051.1:0-8765 GCA_041641695.1 Gammaproteobacteria bacterium
GGCCGGGCGAAGCCCGGCAGCACGATACAGCCGCTGTCCTCGAACTGCCGCCGGCAGTCTTCGAGCAGAGCGGCATAGGCCGCGCTGTCGCGGGCGTCCAGGGGATAGCGGCGCGTGTCGATCAGCGCCGCCCCGGCGGTGGGGCGCTGGGGCACGGATTGTCGGGGTTCTGGCGTGGCGGTGTCTATGGCGTCTCGCATGAGGCGACCATAGGGGCACAGCTGGTCATGATGCAAACGAATATATAAAATGGTATTCATTGCAATAAATCATGGATATCCCTGATGCTCGATCCCGAGCTGCTGCGGACGTTCGTCTCCGTGGCGGAAACCGGCGGCTTCACCAGCGCCGCCCGGGCCCTGAACCGGACCCAGTCCGCAGTGAGTCTCCAGATCAAGCGTCTAGAGGCCCGGGTCGGGGATGTCCTGTTCCGGCGCACCAGTCGCCGGGTGGTGCCGACGCGCGCCGCCGAGACCCTGTTGCCCTATGCCCGGCGTATCCTTCGCCTGCACGACGAGGCCGCCGCCGCGGTCGGCGCGCCGGGCCGGGGACGCTCACTGAGGCTGGGCATCACGGAGGAGCAGGCCCTGGTTTACCTGCCGAACATCATTCCGCGCTTCAACGAGCGCTTTCCGGGCGTGCAGCTGAACGTCGAGTGCGATCTGAGCACGCGTCTGCTGGCGCGCATGGAAGAGGGCGACCTGGATCTGGCGCTGACCATCCGGCACGGCCCGGTGGGCAAGGGAGAGGTGCTGGGCCGCGAGCGGCTCGTTTGGGTGGCGCACGAGGCATTCCGCAACGAGCCCGGGGAGGCCTTGCCGCTGGCGGTCAATCCGGCGGGCTGCATCTACCGCAGCTATGCCCTGACCGCCCTCGGCCGGATTCAGCGGCCGTGGCGCATTGCCTACGTGAGCTCCAGTCCCGCTGGCATCAATCTCGCCCTGGAGGCCAACATGGCCGTGTCCGTCAAGGCCGGCCGCTCGGTCCCGGGGTATTGCCGGGTCCTGGACGGCGAGGCGGGTATCCCGGCGCTGCCCCAGGTCGACGTGGAGCTGCACCGCTCCCCCACGGCGCTGTCCGAGGTCACCGACGGCTTCGTGGATCTGCTGCTCGGGGAGATCGAGGCCGCGGATGAAGTCGCCGTCCTGCCGCGCACGGCCCCGCCTGGGTGAACGTGTGGGCTGAACGGTCGGGCTGAAAGCGGCGTTCAGTAGCGACTGTGTCCCGCGGCGGGCTCGCGGCCGCATGTCGCCACCTGCTCCCGGATGTGGCGCTCCAGGGCGTGGGTTGCCGGGCCGGCGCCGTTCGGGTCCGCAAGCACGATATACAGGCTGGCAACCCGTTTCAGGCCCCGGACCATGGGCAGGGGCTCGAGCAGGCCGGATTCCAGCTCCCGGGAGATCTTGAGCGTCGGTGACCAGGCGAACCCGAGCCCCTGGCACAGCGCCTGGATGCGCGTGCCCATGGTGCTGACCGTCAATCTCTGCTCGGATGCCAGCCAGCTGGGATTGGTCTCCCGCCGGGGATCCGATTCCCGGACCACGAGCTGGCGGTGCTGGCGCAGGTCGTCCTCGGTCACCGGCCGGTCGAGCCGGTGGAGCGGATGTTCCGGATGGGCGACGCACACCAGCTCCAGCTCCAGGAGATGATCCCCCATCCAACCCTGGGGAACCCGCGGCGTGACGGCGAGCTGGATGGTCCCACGCCGGAGGAGCTCGGCGATGCCGGTGATGACCGTCTCGTACAGCTCGATACGGGTATGGGGAAACCCGGCCGCGAGCGCCTGGAACGCCGGCAGGATGATCTGGTTGGGGAAGATCGTGTCCACGGCGATATGGACCTCCGCTTCGACCCCGGATGCCAGGGTGCGGACCGTATTCTCGATGTCGCCGGCTTCGGCCAGCAGGGCACGCGCCCGGCGCAGCGCCACCCGGCCGACATCCGTCAGCACGGCCCGCCGGCCCTCGAGCCGCAGCACCCGGGTGCCCAGCAGCTCCTCCAGCCGCTGGACGTGGTGGCTGACCGTGGACTGGCTCTTGTCCAGGGCCTCCGCCGCCCGGGCGTAGCCGCCGTGATCGACGACGGCCGTCAGTGCACGCCACTGCTCGAGGGTCACTTCCGCGCTCATTTCAGGAGATCTATCTATAGAATCGATGAAAGTATACGATAACACCCTATTTTAACTCTATAGTATCGAACATAGAGTGCAGGTCATATCAACAGCACCGGAGACATGACCCATGAAACGCATTCTGTTCGTCAAAAGCAGCCTGAACGGCCACCAGGGGGCCAGCAACGCGCTCGGCGCAGAGCTGGTATCCGCGCTCACCGAGTACCATCCCGGCAGCACCGTCACCAGCCTGGACCTGGCGGAGCTGTCCCTGCCGCACCTGGGTGCCGAAGAGTTCCAGGCCTGGAGCATCCCGCCCGCCGACAGGACGCCGCAACAGGCGGAGCTGGCGGCGCGTTCCGATCTGTTGATCGACCAGCTTCTGGCGCATGATACGCTGGTGCTGGGCGTGCCGATGTACAACATGACCATTCCGTCCACGCTGAAGTCGTGGATCGACCGGGTCGTGCGGGCGGGCCGGACCTTCCGCTACACCAGCGACGGGCCGGTGGGGCTGACATCGGGCATCGACGCCTACGCGGTGTTCGCCCGCGGCGGCATGTACCGGGGCACGGCACTGGATACCCAGACGGGCTACATCAAGGCGATTTTCGGCCTGATCGGCATCGGCAACGTGTACAACGTTTTCGCGGAAGGTCTTGCCATGGGGGACGACCGGCGTCATGACAGCATCGAGGAGGCGAGAGACGTGATTACGTCCCTCACCGGCCAAACCCGGCAGGAGGTGAGCCATGTTAACGCGTGAAGTCAGCAGCATCGCAGCGGCGCGGCCGGCCAGCGACGGGGCCGGCGTCAGCATCAATCGCCTGGCCGGTTTCGACGCCCGGTTGTCCATGGACCCGTTCCTGATGCTGGACGAGATACGCTCGGACCGGCGCGAAGAGTTCGAGGCCGGGTTCCCGCCCCATCCGCACCGCGGCTTCGAAACGGTCACCTACATGCGCGACGGCGGGTTCTCGCATACCGACAGCATGGGCAACACCGGCACCATCACCACCGGCGGCGCCCAGTGGATGACCGCGGGCAGCGGCGTGATCCACTCGGAGATGCCGGGGCCGGATGCCGACCGGATTCACGGCTTTCAGTTCTGGCTGAATCTGCCGGCGGCCGAGAAGATGCAGCCGCCGGCCTACCGGGACATACAAGGGAACCAGGTGGTCACGCAGGAGACCGGCAGGGTCACGCTGCGCCTGATCGCCGGCACCATGACGATGGACGGCGTGCCGCTGGAAGGCGTCGTAACGGGCAAGACTACCCGGCCGTTGATCGCCGATATAGAGTCGTCCGGCGAGGCCTCGGTTTCCATCGGCGTCGATGAAGCCCTTAAGCTTCAATTCTATGTTTACGCCGGCGCGGCGGGGGCGGGCGGCAGCGAAGTACCTGCGGGCCGCCTGGCCTACCTGGGCGACGGTGACCGGGTGGAGCTGTCCCTCGCATCGGGCACGGGTCTGCTGTTGTTCGGCGGTGTGCCTATCAACGAGCCGGTCGTCCACCACGGGCCGTTCGTGATGAACACCTCCGATGAGATCGCCCAGGCGATGCGCGATTACCGCGACGGCACGCTGGTGCGCGGCTGACCGAAGCCGGCTAGTCGGTCTCGAATTCCACTATTTCGGTGACCTCGGAACGCTCCACCTCGATGACCTCGTCCTCCATGGTGTGCAGAACGAAACCGTCGCCGGTTTCCTCGAGCTTTTTCAAAAAGAAGACTCGGTCGTCGTGCAGCGAGACGCGATGGCTGGGGGCAGGGCGGGTTTTGTAAGGCTCCACCACCACCTTGTCCTGCTTTTGCGGCGTCGTTGCAGCCGGGGACCCGGCTTCGTCGCCGGAGACCGCGGCGGTGCCCAGGCCCGCGCCGAATATCGCCGCCAGGAATGTCGCGGCGGCTGTACGGCGGTTCGTATTGAATGTCCGATATCGCATGTGATTACCCGATGTCGTATTTGCCGGACGCTCAAAAGCGGCCGGTATACGTATAATGCGCGGCCATGTTGGAGATGGCCATCGTTTCGTTCACCACGTTCTTTGCCACCATCGGCCCCGTGGATGTGGTGGCGGTGTTCGCCGCACTGACCACGCGGGCCAGCCCGGCTGCGAGGCGTACCATGGCGGTGCGCGGCACGATCATCGCCGCTGTCATTCTGCTGACCTTTGCCCTGGTGGGCAAGCCGCTGCTGGCGGCGCTGGGCATCTCCCTGGCGGCGCTCCGGGTGGCCGGCGGCATACTGCTGTTCCTGATCGGCATAGATATGGTCTTCGCCCGGTCCTCGGGCGGTACCTCCACCACCGACGACGAGGCCCGGGAAGCGGCCCGCAAGCAGGACATCTCGGTCTTTCCGCTCGCCACGCCCCTGATCGCCGGGCCCGGGTCCATGGGTGCGGCAATACTGCTCATGGCGGAAGCCGAAGGGGATATCATGCTCCAGCTGGTCGTGATCGGCTCCCTGCTGGGCCTCCTGGCTTTGCTGCTCATCGGCCTGGTGCTCGCCAGCCAGATCCAGAAGTTCGTCGGCGTTACGCCAATGCACGTTATCGGCCGTGTGTTCGGGGTCCTGCTCGCGGCGCTCGCGGTTCAGTTCGTGCTGGACGGCATTGCGCAAAGCGGCCTGCTGGCCATCTGAGCGCAGTTCCGCTCTGGCACGGGAACCGGGTCCCGGTATGGCGCTCTAACCTCCATGAACGGCACCCGGTACACGCGACTCACGGTATGGTACCGTCCGGGATGCTGATACATACCCGATGAAATTGATACGACGCACATGCAGGCTGGCAGCGGTCGCCCTGGTATCCGGGGCCGGATTTCTGCTGTTGCTGGCGGGGCCGCTGGTTGCCCAGGATTCCGAGACCGAGACCGAGACCGAGTCACGCCGGGCCGTGGTGCTGGAGGTCGACGGCGCCATTGGGCCGGCGACCAACGATTTCATCGTCCGCGGCATCGAGGACGCCGAGGAGTCCGGCGCGGCGCTGGTGATTCTGCGGCTGAATACCCCGGGCGGCCTGGATACCTCCATGCGGGACATCATTCGCAAGATCCTCGCCAGCCGCGTGCCCGTAGCGACCTACGTGTCGCCGCCGGGTTCCCGGGCCGCCAGCGCCGGCACCTATATCATGTACGCCAGCCATATTGCCGCCATGGCGCCGGCCACCAATCTCGGGTCCGCCACGCCGGTAAGCATGTCTCCCGGCGGCCTGGGCGGCGGCGATGAGCCGACCCAGCCGGAGTCCGGCGACGATCAGGCCGGCGACGATCAGACCGCCGAAGATTCCGGCGACGCGGCTGCCGACGAGGCCGAGGAGCAGCAAGCGGAGCAGGATGACGACAAAGCGGACGCGCCGCAGGGCGGCTCGGCAATGGAACGCAAGGTCATCAATGACGCCGTCGCCTATATCAAGGGTCTGGCGCGGCTGCGGGACCGCAACGAGGAGTGGGCGGAGGAGGCCGTGCGCTCGGCAGTGAACCTGACCGCCGAGGACGCCCTCGATATCGACGTGATAGATATCGTGGCGCGCGACATCGACGACCTGCTGGAGCAGATCGACGGAAGGACTGTGACGGTGAACGACCAGGAGATTCAGCTCGCCACCGCGAATCTCACGGTGGAAATCGTCGAGCCCGACTGGCGCACCCGGCTGCTGTCCGTCATCACCAATCCGAACGTGGCCTACGTGCTGATGCTGGCGGGTGTTTACGGTCTGTTTTTCGAGCTGTCCAATCCCGGCGCGCTGTTCCCGGGAGTGCTGGGCGCGATCTGCCTGGTGCTGGCTCTGTACGCCTTCCAGGTACTGCCGGTGAACTATGCCGGCCTGGCGCTGATTCTCCTGGGCATCGCTTTCATGGTGGCTGAGCTGTTCATGCCGAGCTTCGGGGTCATGGGCATCGGCGGGACGGTTGCGTTCGTGTTCGGTTCGCTGATACTCATGGAGACGGACGTGGAGGCCTACCAGATCTCGATGCCGCTGATCCTGACCGTCACCGCCATCACCGGGCTGTTCGTGTTCACCATCATATCCCTGGCCGTGCGGCAGCGGACGCGGCCCATTGTCAGCGGCCGCGAGCAGATGATCGGCAGCGTCGGGGAGGCCATGGCGGATTTCACGGACGGCGCCGGCACGATACACATCCACGGCGAGCAGTGGTCCGCCCGGGCGAACCGGCCGGTGGCGAAGGGTCAGGAGGTCAAGGTACGCGAGCTGGACGGCTTAATTCTGGTTGTAGAACCCATAGAGGAATAGGAGAAAACATGAACATGCTGATCAATCCATCCTGGGTGGTCGCGATCGCCGCGGTCGTGGCCGTGGCCTTTTTGGTCATCAACATACTCCGGGAGTACGAGCGCGGCGTGGTGTTTTTTCTCGGTCGATTCCAGACCGTCAAGGGCCCCGGCCTGATCATCATCATCCCGCCGATCCAGCAGATGGTCCGGATCGACCTGCGCACCCGGGTGCTGGACGTGCCGTCCCAGGATGTGATCTCCCAGGACAACGTGTCGGTCAAGGTCAACGCCGTGGTGTACTACCGGGTCCTTGATCCGGAGAAGGCCATCATCCAGGTGGAGCAGTACCATGCCGCCACCAGCCAGCTGGCGCAGACCACCCTGCGCTCGGTGCTGGGCCAGCACGACCTGGACGATATGCTGTCCAAGCGCGACAAGCTGAACAGCGACATACAGGAGATCCTGGACAAGCACACCGATGCCTGGGGTATCAAGGTGTCCAATGTCGAGATCAAGCACGTTGACCTGGACGAGAGCATGATCCGCGCCATCGCCCGCCAGGCGGAGGCCGAGCGCTGGCGGCGCGCCAAGGTGATCAACGCCGAAGGCGAGCTGCAGGCATCCCACAAGCTTACCGAGGCCGCGGGGGTGCTCGCCCAGCAGAAGGACGCCATCACGCTGCGTTACCTGCAGACCATGGCGGACATGTCCCACGAGAAGAACCAGACGTTGTTCTTCCCGTTCCCAATGGAGTTCATCCGCGCGGCGGACAAGCTCGCGGGCAACCGCGAGTCCTGAGCTGCGGGGATGGGAGAGAGTCGGCCCGGCTAGTGGCCGATAGTGAAGTCGTTCCTGCCGGACTTGTCCACGCCCCGGACCAGGAACAACGGCCGCCCGCCGTAGTCGTGGCTGGCGTGCGCCCGGCCCATCTCCGCGCCCAGCCCGTGGTCGTAGTGGCAGTGGCCGGGCATGATGCGGGCCACGAAGGCCGCGCGGCGCCGGTCGGTGGTGTTGGGCCGGGAGCCGTGAATCATGTACACGTCATGGAAGGAGATCTGTCCGGCCTCCAGCATCAGGTCCTCGGCCGTCGATTCATCGAAATGCTCTGAGTCGCAGACCAGGTTGATGGACAGGTCGTCGTTCTCCTCCCAGTGATGGCTGAACAGCTTGCGCTGTTTATGGGAGCCGGGAATCATGCGCAGCGGACCGTTCTCCGGCGTCACGTCATCCAGAGCGATCCAGATGGTGATGGTCTCGAGGGGCCGGATGGGATAGTAGTCGCCGTCCTGGTGCCAGGGCGTCTCCTTTCCCTGCCGCGCCGGCTTGCCGAATATCGTCGTGCCCCACAGTATCAGGTCGTCGCCGATCAGCCGCGCGGCGATTTCCATCAGCTCCGGCCGGGTGGCGAACTCCAGCCATTCCCGCGACCCGCGCACGCCCTGGGCGCCGGGCTTTTCCAGGTGCGGACCGAGCATGATGTCGGGGGGGATCTCCGGATTGCGTTCCAGCAGCTCGTCATAGGCGCGCCGCATCCGGGCGAGCGTCTCGTCCGGGATGCGGTAGTCGGGAATGACGTAGCCGTCCCGGTGGTAGCGGGCCACCTGCTCGTCGGTGATCAGGGAATCGGACGCGGCGCTCACGGCAGTGCTCATGGTGTTCACCCTTCAGAATCGGACTGTTTCTTTATCACGCGGTCGAATCCCTTGCGTTTTGTACAATAGGTGAAGCCTGTGGATGTTGCAACCGGCGCCGGACGGTGCTTCGGGCGCGCGGCCGGTGCCGGTACAATCGCCGCACTGAAACGAGCAACGGGCGGGGCAGGCATTGGCAAAAGAGCACAACGGGACAGCGGTGCTGGTGGTGTGGGACCGTCCCTCGGATTTCTCCGGGCTGCTGGCGCGGCGTTTCCCCGACGTCGTCTTCGAGTACGCGTCGTCAGTGGAGAACGTGAACGCCGCCGCGGCGCGAATCCGGCCGGACATCGTCTTCTCCATCAAGCACGAGCGCTTTCCGATCGAGTCCCACCTGGCCGCCGCGCGGCTTCCCGGTGTGCGGTGGATCCAGGTCGGCGGCTCGGGCTACGAGCATCTGGCGCCGGTGGATCTGTCCGGCATTACGGTCACCAATGCCGCCGGCGTCCTGGCGCGCTTTCTGGCCGAGACCGTTACCGGCGTCATGCTGGCCTGGAACGGGCAGCTTTATCGATACCGCGACCAGCAGCGCGAGGCCCTCTGGCGGCCGCTGCCGTTCACGCCCTTGTGCGACAAGACCCTGCTGGTGATCGGGACGGGTTCCATCGGCCGCCGGGTGGCGGACAACGCCGGGTCTCTGGGCATGCGCGTGCTGGGGGCGAACCGCAGCGCCCGGGACGAAAACGCCATCGACGCCATGTACACGCTTGCCGATATGAGCCAGGCCCT
>JBEPXV010000052.1:0-8659 GCA_041641695.1 Gammaproteobacteria bacterium
CGGTTCTGGATGAGCATGCCGCTCAGCTCATCGACAACGACCGCGCCCTGCTCCGGGAATTGTGCTTCGGCACCCTGCGCTGGTACTGGCGCTGCCGGGGCGTGGTGGCGGAACTGGTCGCGCGGCCGCCGAAAAAGCGCGACCGTGTCATCGAGGCGTTGCTGGCGGTCGGTGTCTACCAGCTGGACCACATGAGGCTGCCGCCGCACGCGGCAATCCACACCACCGTGGACGCCTGTGTGGTGCTGGGCCGCCCGGCCTACAAGGGGCTGGTTAACGGCGTGCTGCGGAATTTTCAACGGCGCCGGGACGCGCTGCTCGATGCGCTGCCCGGGGCCGCCCGCGATGCCCATCCCGATTGGCTGTGGCGGGCAATAGCCGACCAGTGGCCGGGGCACGCTGGCGCCGTCATCGACGCGGGCAACAGCCGGCCGCCCATGACCCTGCGCGTCAATCTCCGGCGTTTGACGGTGGACGACTACCTGGAGGCGCTCCGCGCCGAAGGCATGTTGGCCAGCCGCGTCGAGCATGCGCCGGCTGCCGTGGTGCTCGACCGGCCGGTGAGCGTTGAGCGGTTGCCGGGCTTCGCGGATGGCTGGGTATCCGTTCAGGACGCCTCGGCTCAACTGCTGACCGGGATAATAGAACCGGACCCCGGGCAGCGGGTCCTGGACGCCTGCGCGGCGCCCGGCGGCAAGCTCACTCATATGCTCGAGGCGTTTCCGGACGCGGCGCTGCAGGCCATCGAATCGGACCCGGACCGGGCGCGGCGCATCGACGAAAACCTGGCGCGGCTTCGGCTCGAGTCGCCCGTCGCGGTTGCGGATGCCGCCGAGCCCGCCGAATGGTGGGACGGGTCGCCGTTCGACCTGGTGGTCCTGGACGCCCCGTGCAGCGGCACCGGCGTGATACGCCGCCACCCGGATATCAAGATCCTGCGTCGGGCCTCCGACCTCGGGCGGTTCGCCGCGGTCCAGGCCCGTCTGCTGGACGGCCTGTGGCGAACAGTGAGGCCGGGCGGCCGGTTGGCTTACGTAACCTGCTCGATCATGGCGGAGGAGAACCAGGACCAGGTCGCCTCGTTCCTGGCCCGCACCCCGGCCTGCCGGGAGGAGCCCGTCCGGCTGCCGGTCGGGATGACGCTGGATCACGGCTGGCAGATTCTGCCCGGTGTCGGCGGCGGTGATGGCTTCTTCTATGCGCTGCTGCGAAAGGAAACCGGTGAAGGCGGGTCCTGACGGGTGAAACCCGCGCAGTGCCGGCGCCTGGGCGGCGGCCAGTGGATCCAGTGCCGCTGGAAGCGCCTCAGTCACTTCAACGCGGGCAGTCTTTTTCTTCACTTCCCGTTAGAGACGGAGAGGCCGCGGCGATATACTGGAGCGATGAATCGCATCGCCTGTCCGCTCATTGTGCTGGGGTTGCTGGCCTGCGGCGCGGCCCGCGCCCAGTTCGTCGTCGACCGGGTCGACGCGCGCCAGGTGGATGAGCGTGTCCGCGTGCAGGTGAGCCTGGATCTCAGCCTCACCGACGCGGCGGAGCAGGCCCTGGCCCACGGCGTGCCGCTGATCGTCATCCACGAGATCGCCCTGGAAAAGAACGGCTGGTTGTGGAACCGGGTCCAGCAGCAGTCCAGCGAACGCCACAGGCTGCGCTACCATGCCTTGTCGGGGCGCTACGTCGTGGACAGCGACGACGCGGTTCTGGATACGTTCCGCACGGTGAGTGACGCGCTCGAGTTCATCAACTCGACATCGGCGACCTTCGATGTCCCTGCCCCGGGCCCCGCTTATACCGTCGCCGTGCGCAGCCGCATTGACATCAACGCGCTGCCCGCGCCCCTGCGGCCCACCGCCCTGTTCTCGCCGCAGTGGCAGCTTTCCAGTGACTGGAGCCAATGGCCAATCGACGGATCTTCGACAAACTGATCGGCCCGGTACCGGCGCTGATTCTGTCGGTCGTCGTGGTGGCGGCGCTGCTGATGCTGGTGGCCGCCGCCCAGGACACCGAGGTGACCGCCGAATCATATCTCACCCTGCTCGGCGTCAACGTGGTGGGTATCATCGTGCTGCTGGCGTTGATCGCCGGCAACCTGTGGCGCCTGCGTCGTCTCTGGCGGGGCCGGGTGCTGGGCTCGCGGTTGACCCTGAGGTTGATCGGCCTGTTCGTGCTGCTCGTCCTGATCCCGCTGTCCGCCGTGTACTACGTGTCCACCCAGTTTCTGAGCAAGGGCATCGACAGCTGGTTCGACGTGCGCGTTGATCGGGCCGTACATGACGCGCTGCTTCTGGGCCGCACGACCCTGGAAACCATCAAGCAGGACGCCGTGGACGACCTGTCTGAAGCGGCGTCGCGTCTGGTGGCGGTCGAGGACGAGCTGTCGCTCATCACCCTGCTGGACGAGATTCGCGAGGACGGCGACTACGTGGAACTGCTGCTGCTGTCCCAGGACGGCCGCATCGTGGCATCCAGCCAGCAGGAAGCGGGTACGCTGATTCCCGACCGGCCCAACCAGGATGTGTTGAATGAAGTGCGCGCCGGCGGACGGTACGTGAACCTGGAGCCGCTGGCCGGCGGCGCCCAGCAGCTTCGCATCGCGGTCCCGGTCCTGGGCACCGGCATCAGCGAGCCGGCCCGCATACTGCAGGGCCTTAAGCTGGTGCCCCTGCGCTATTCGCGTCTCGCCGAAAGCATCGAGAATGCCTCCGCGCGCTACCAGCAGATGGTGTTCTCCCGGGGGCCGTTGAAGTTCAGCCTTATTCTGACGCTCACGGTGGTGACCCTGGCCGCGTCCATGCTGGCGGTGTGGGCGGCCATTTATGTGTCGCGCCGCATGTTGTCACCGCTCCATGACCTGGCGGAAGGCACCCAGGCGGTGGCCTCGGGGGACTACCGCAAGAAGCTGCCCGTCACCAGCAGCGATGAGCTGGGCGTGCTGGTCGAGTCGTTCAACAACATGACCCGGGAGATTCACCGTGCCCAGACCTCCGTCAGGCAGCACCAGCGGGAAACCGAGCGGCAGCGCACCTATCTTGAGGCAATTCTCGCTCATCTGTCGTCCGGTGTGCTGTCCTTCGATCACAGAAACCGCCTGCTCACCTACAACGCCGCGGTTTCCCAGATCCTGGGCTACGACTTCAAGCGGCTGCGCAAGCAGACAGCCGACGAGATCTGCACCAGCGAACCGAAGCTGGAGCCGCTGTTCGGTGTGATCCGGGACTGCATCGAGCGCGACGAGGCCGAATGGAACGCCGAGGTCACTATCTTCGGTGACCAGGGCCGGCAGGTGCTGATCGCCCGCGGCACGAAGATCAGCCCCGTCACCAAGTCCGGCCGCGGCTACGTCGTGGTATTCGACGATGTTACCGAGCTGATCCAGGCCCAGCGCGACGCCGCCTGGCGGGAGGTGGCGCGAAGGCTGGCCCACGAGATCAAGAATCCGCTGACCCCCATACAGCTTTCCGCGGAGCGGATACGCACCAAGTACCTGAACAAGGTCGCGCCCGATGAGCGCGACGCCCTGGACCGGGCCACCCGGACGATCGCGCAGCAGGTCGAGTCGATGAAGGGGATGGTGAACGCGTTCTCCAACTACGCCCAGCCGTCGGAGCAGAAGTTCGAGCCGCTCGTCCTCAACCAGCTGGTGCGCGACGTGGCGGAGCTGTTCGTGAACGAGGCGCGCCCGTCGCTGATCCACTTCGACCTGGAAGCCGACCTGCCCCCGATCACCGCCGATGCCAGCCGTCTTCGCCAGGTGCTCAACAACCTGATCATCAACGCCAAGGATGCCACCGAGAAAGTGAAGCATCCGGAGATACGGATACGCACCCGGTATGTCGCCGAAAACGACCACCGGTACGTTGAGCTGAGGGTTTCGGACAACGGTCAGGGATTCACGGCCGAGGACCGCAACCGGTTGTTCGAGCCTTATGTCACCACCAAGGACGAGAAGGGCACCGGACTGGGCCTGGCGATCGTCAAGCGGATCGTAGAGGAGCACGGCGGAATGGTGCGGCTGGACAACGGCCCACAGGCGAAAGGCGCCGTGGTCACCATCACGCTGCCCATCGGAGAGTCGGCGGTCAACACGGACGTCAAGCTCCGGCGCGTGCAACAGCGATTCTTGAGTGAAAGTACGGGATGAGCAAAGAACGAATCCTGGTAATCGACGACGAGCCGGATATCCGCGACATCGTGCGCGATATCCTGGAAGACGAGGGCTATGCCGCCGTAACGGCGGAAGACGCCGAGGCCGGGCGCGAGCTCAAGGCGGGCGGGGATTTCGATCTCGTCCTGCTGGACATCTGGATGCCGGGCACCGACGGCATTACCCTGCTCAAGGAATGGGCCGACGGCGGCCTGCCGGATATTCCAGTGGTAATGATATCGGGACACGGCAACGTTGAAACAGCCGTGGAAGCGATACGTTTCGGCGCCTACGATTTTCTCGAAAAACCCCTGTCCACCGCGAAGCTCCTGGTCACCGTCAAGCGGGCGCTGCAGGACTCCCGGCTGCGCCGCGAGAACCTGGAGCTGAAAGGACGGCTGGCACTGGCCTCCGAGCTGGTGGGCCGGAGCGAACGCATGGCCCAGCTCCGGGACCGAATCGAGCGCGTCGCCAAGACCGACAGCTGGGTGCTCATCACCGGCGAGCCCGGCAGCGGCAAGGGTGTCGTGGCGCGGGTGCTGCACCAGAAAAGCCCGCGACGGGACAAAGCCTTCATCGAGCTGAGCCTGGGGGCGACGCCGGCCGCCAGCGTGTCCAATCAATTGTTCGGCAGCGAGGTCGACGGCATCGTTCACCGGGGCACGCTGGAGGAGGCGGACGGCGGCACCCTGGTTCTGGACGAGATCGCCGACATTGACCTGGAGGTCCAGGCGAAGCTGGTCAGCGCCATCGAGGAGCGAAGGTTCCTGCGGGTCGGCGGCCGCACCCACATCGAGTTCGATGTCCGGATCATCGCCACCAGCAACCAGGACCTTCTGGCGCTGGTCAAGGAAGGCCGGTTCCGGGAGGACCTGTATTATCGACTGGATGTCGTGCCAATCGAAGTGCCCGCCCTGCGCCAGCACGTCGAGGACGTGCCCGAGCTCGTGGACTACTACGTCCGGTGGCTGGTGGAGCGGGACGAGCTGCCTTATCGGAGCTTCTCTGTCGGCGCCATGAACGTGCTGCGCAACTACGATTGGCCCGGCAATGTCCGCGAGCTGAAGAACTTGGTGCAGAGACTTCTCATCCTGAACCGAAGCGAGGATATCGGAGCGGAGGAGGCACGAATCGCCATCGGCGGCTCGATGATCGAGCGGGAGCTGAACTACTCGGAATCCGTATTCGAGCTGCCGCTCAAGGAGGCGCGGGACCAGTTCGAGCGCGCCTACCTGAACCACCATCTCGGCCAGGTGGGCGGCAACGTCAGCGAGCTGGCCCAGGTGATCGGCATGGAGCGCACTCACCTGTACCGCAAGCTGAAGAACCTCGGCATAGATCCCAAGCAGGCCAAACAGACCTGATAGTGAACAGTTGCCCGACAACACCATGATCTCTCGCCAAGGACGCCGGGAATGAACAGTGTGGAGGTAGCCGAAAAAGCGGATGTGGCGCGCCAGGTGGCATTGACCCTTTGACACCCGCCTTGGAAATATTAGTAGTATCCTTCCTTGGCGTACTTGGCGAGAACATCATCGTGCGTCCGGGCAACGTACAACCGGACCTGAACAACGGCGGGAAAGAATGAAAATCATTATCCTGGGCGCGGGGCAGGTCGGAGCGTCCATGGCGGACATCCTGACGTCCGAAGAGAACGACGTCACGCTGGTCGACATCGATGCCACCCACCTGCGGACGCTGCAGGATCGTCTGGATATCCGGACCGTGGTGGGCAGCGCCTCGTTTCCGACCATCCTGTCCCAGGCCGGCGCCGAGGACGCCGATCTGCTGCTGGCCGTTACCAACAGCGACGAAGTCAACATGGTGGCCTGCGCCGTGGCCGGCTGCCGGTTTCACACGCCCACCAAGATCGCCCGTATCCGCACCACAGAGTACACCAAGTGCCGGGAAATGTTCGGACCCAAGGCGATCCCCGTGGATGTCCTGATCAGCCCGGAGCAGATCATTACCGAGCATATCGCGCGGCTCATCGAGTATCCCAGCGCGCTTCAGGTGCTGGGCTTCGCCGGCGGCCGGATCCAGCTCGTCAGCGTGCGCGCCTACGAGGGTGGGCCCCTGGTGGGCCATCCCCTGAGCGAGCTGCGCGAGCACATGCCCAAGGTCGATACCCGGGTGGCGGCGATCTATCGCGGAGACGACGTGGTGATTCCGAGGGCGGAGACTATTATCCAGCCCGAGGACGAAGTCTTCTTCGTAGCGGCCCGGCGGCACATCGCGTCGGTGATGGGGGAAGTGCGCCACCTGGAAAAGCCCGTGAGCCGCGTGATGCTTGCCGGGGGCGGCAACATCGGATTCCGCCTGGCCAGGGACCTGGAGAACAAGCGCTACAACGTCAAGCTGGTAGAACGGGACCGCCGGCGCGCCGAGCAGATCGCTGACGGCCTGGACGAGACGGTGGTGCTCTACGGCGACGCCGCGGACGAGGAGATGCTTATTCAGGAGAACATCCAGAGCATGGATGTCTTCTGCGCCGTCACCAACAACGACGAGGCCAACATCCTGTCTGCGATGCTTGCCAAGCGCCTCGGGGCGCGGCGGGTCATGGCGCTGATCAACCGCTCCGTCTATGTCGGTCTGTTCGAGCGCAGCGAGATCGACCTGGTGATCTCGCCGCGGACCGTGACCGTCGGCAGCATACTGGCGCACATTCGCCGCGGTGACATCGTCGCCGTCCACTCGCTGCGCGGCGGCCGCGCGGAGGCTATCGAGGCCATTGCCCACGGCGACGAGAAGTCCTCACGGGTGGTGGGCCGCGGGGTGCGCGACCTGCCGCTTCCGCCGGGCACCGGCATCGGCGCGATCCTCCGCGGCGACAAGGTGCTGATCGCGCACAAGGAAACGGTGATCGAGTCCGGTGACCACGTGATCCTGTTCGTCGTGGACAAGAAGCATATCGCCGAGGTGGAGCGCCTGTTCCAGGTGGCCGTGACCTTCGTGTGACCTGACCGCGTCATGCAGAACAGGGTCATCTTCAAGATTCTGGGCATGTTGTGCCTGATATTCAGCGTCACGATGCTGCCGCCGGCCGCCGTGTCCTGGATGTTCGGCGACGACGAGTACGTCCCGTTCCTGATTTCCTGGGGGGCGATCGGCCTCACCGGGCTGGTGCTGTGGCTGGCGAATATGCGGGTCCGTCGGGACCTGCGCTACCGCGACGGGTTCATGGTGGTGGTGCTGTTCTGGGTGGTGCTCGGTCTGTTCGGCGCCATCCCCCTTTACCTGGTGGAGCAGGCCGGGCTGGGCATTACCGACGCCGTGTTCGAATCGATCTCCGGTCTCACAACCACCGGGGCCACGGTGATCACGGGCATCGACGATCTGCCGCCGTCCGTTCTTTACTACCGCCAGCAGCTCCAGTGGCTCGGCGGCATGGGAATCATCGTCCTGGCGGTCGCCATCATGCCGATGCTCGGCGTGGGCGGCATGCAGCTGTACCGGGCCGAGACGCCCGGCCCCATGAAGGACACCAAGCTCACGCCCCGGATCACCGAAACCGCCAAGGCGCTGTGGTACATCTACCTGGGGCTGACGGTGATCTGCGCCGTCGGTTACCGGCTGGCCGGAATGAGCACCTTCGACGCCATCGGCCACAGCTTCTCCACCGTGGCCATCGGCGGGTTCTCCACCCACGACGAGAGCATGGGCTTCTTCACCAATCCCGCGATCCATGGCGTGGCGATCGTTTTCATGCTTCTGGCCGGCATGAGCTTCAGCCTGCACTTCGTTGCATGGCGCAAGCGCAGCCTCGCCGGCTACTTCGGCGACACTGAGGTAAGTGTGTATCTCGTTCTTATCGCCGCTGCCTGCGCGGTAGTGGTGGCAGGTCTGGGTGTCCACGACGTGTTCGCCTCGCTGCCCGAGCAGATTCGCGAGGGTGTGTTCCAGGTGGTGTCCATCGTGACCACCACGGGCTTTACCACCGGCGGCTACGCGTGGTGGCCGTCGTTCCTGCCGGTTCTGGTGCTGGCGCTGAGCTTCGTGGGCGGCTGCGCGGGCTCCACCGCCGGTGGTATGAAGGTTGTGCGCGTCGCGTTGTTGTACAAGCAGGGCCGCCGGGAGTTTCTGCGCCTGGTGCATCCGAATGCCATGATGTCCATAAAGCTCAACGGCAAGCCGGTACCGGATGCGGTGATCCACGCGGTGTGGGCGTTCTTCTCGCTGTACGTGCTGTGCTACGTGTCGCTCAGCGTGTTGTTGAGCGCCACGGGCCTGGACTGGACTACGGCCTTTGGCGCCGTCGCCGCCTGCCTGAACAATCTGGGCCCCGGCATCGGCGGGGTTGCTGCCACCTACGCGGATGTCCCGGACGCCGGCAAGTGGATCCTGGTCTTCGCAATGCTGCTGGGGCGACTGGAGCTGATGACGCTGCTGGTGCTGTTTACCGCGGCGTTCTGGCGGAGTTGAAAGCGGACGCCTCTGGCGCACTCCTTCGCCGAGCCGATACGGCAAATTGTTGGTGATGATGCCTTGTCGTGGATCGGGTCGTGGATCGGG
>JBEPXV010000053.1:0-8657 GCA_041641695.1 Gammaproteobacteria bacterium
GCAATCCGGGCGTGATCGCGGACAACGTCGGCGACAATGTCGGCGACGTGGCGGGCATGGGCTCGGACATCTTCGAGTCCTACTGCGGCTCGATCATCGCCACCATCGCCATCGCCTCGACGATGTTCCAGAGCCCCCTGGGGGACCAGGCGGACCTGATGTTTCTGCCGCTGGCCCTGGCGTCCGTGGGGCTGCTGTGCTCCATCGCGGGCATCCTGCTCGTGCGGCAGTACTCGGCGAAGTCTCCCGAAGTGGCGCTGCGTATCGGCACCATGGGGGCCGCGGGACTGTTCGTTGTTGTCGCCCTGATCGTCGTCCTGGCGATGGGACTGAGCAGCAACATCTGGTGGTCGATCCTCTCCGGGGCCGTGGGCGGCATCATCATCGGCCTGGTCACGGAGTA
Organism: Gammaproteobacteria bacterium; assembly: GCA_041641695.1. Lineage (GTDB taxonomy): Bacteria > Pseudomonadota > Gammaproteobacteria > Arenicellales > JAANXG01 > JAANXG01. The sequence goes on from JBEPXV010000053.1 coordinate 404, forward strand.
CTACACCGCCGGCAAGCCGGTGCGCGACATCGCCGAGGGCGGCCAGACCGGCGCGGCGACCATCATCATCCGGGGCTTCGCGGTCGGCATGGAGTCGGTGGTGGTGCCGCTGCTGACCATCAGCGCCATTATCCTCATCGCGAGCAAGCTCACCGGCCTCTACGGTGTCGGTATCGCGGCGGTGGGCATGCTGGCCACGGTCGGCATCACCATGGCCATCGATGCCTATGGCCCGGTGGCGGACAACGCCGGCGGCATCGCCGAGATGGCCGGCCTGGGCAAGGAAACCCGCGAGATCACCGATTCCCTGGACGAGCTCGGCAACACCACGGCGGCCATCGGCAAGGGCTTCGCCATCGGCGCCGCCGCCCTGGCGGCCCTGGCCATCATTACGGCCTTCATCGAAGTGGTCAGCCACCATGTCGACGACTTCCGCCTGGAGATCAGTGATCCCAAGGTCCTGATCGGCATGTTCCTGGGCGGTATCTTCCCGTTCCTGGTGAGCAGCATGACCATGACCGCGGTGGGCAAGGCGGCTTTCGAGATGATCAACGAGATCCGCCGCCAGTTCAAGGAGATACCCGGTCTGCTGGAAGGTACGGGCAAGCCCGACAACGCCCGCTGCGTACAGATTGCCACCGACGCCGCCCTGAAGAAGATGGTGCCGCCGGGTGTGCTGGCCGTGGCGGCGCCGCCGGTGGTGGGCTTCGTTCTGGGGCCCGAGTCCCTGGGCGGCATGCTCGGCGGCGCGCTGCTGGGCTGTGTGCTGCTGGCGCTGACCATGGCGAACGCCGGCGGCGCCTGGGACAACGCCAAGAAATACGTCGAGCGCGGCAACTACGGCGGCAAGGGATCGGAGACCCACAAGGCGGCCGTGGTGGGCGATACCGTCGGGGATCCGTTCAAGGACACTTCCGGACCGTCCATGAACATCCTGATCAACGTGATGGCGATCGTTTCGCTGGTGATCGCGCCCATCCTCGGGCCGTCCCTGTTGTAGCGGAACATTGAGAAGGAGCGGGAGGGTTCTTTCTCGACGCGCCGAATCGCAAAACCAGAAAAAGCCCCGCGGGAACGCGGGGCTTTTTTTGGTCAACGGAGTCCGTAGGCCGGACTCATGATGATCTAGAATTCCGGGGAGCCTGCCGAAGCAACGATTCCTCTGGAGAATCACGCGGGAAACGATGGAATAGACACGAAAGGCTGGTCATGTCGGATACGTACAGCGTTTTGTACATCGGCCGTCTCGCCCCGGAGGTGGATCCGGAACAGGCGGCGGCGGCGTTCGCGGCACGATTCGGGGTGGATCCCCGGGCGGTGCGCGCAATGATCGAGGGCGGCCGCGAGGTGACGCTGCAAGACGGTCTGAGCGCGGACCAGGCCCGGCAGTTGCGGCGTGCGCTCGAGCGCATGGGGCTGCTGGTTCGCACCGATCCGCACCTCGGGGATGATTCCGCGCCGGACGAGCCGCAGGGCCCGGCCGAGGCGGGTGCCGGCCATCATCCGTTCCAGCCGCCGAAGGTCGTCCTTCAGGACTCGGGGCAAGGCAGTGATTTCCATGATCCGGTCGGGGTCCCCGCCGCGCACGCCTGGCGCTGGATCAAGGATGGCTTCTCGATGGTGTTCGGGTGCCCCGCGGCCTGGATTGGTGCCGTGGTCATCTGGACCATACTGAACATGATCATGAGCCTGATTCCCCTGGTCAATTTCCTGGCGGCCCTGGTGACGGCCGTATTCATGGGCGGCATCATGCTCGGCGCCCACGATCAGCACAGCGGCGGACGGTTCACCATCGGTCACCTGTTCGCCGGCTTCTCCACCAGGTTCGGCCCCCTGTTCCTGGTGGGAGTCCTGTACATGGTGGGCATGATCGCACTGGTAATGATCGTGGTACTGCTGGTGGGCGGGCTGTTCGCCGTCACGGCGGGCCTGCCCGGCTCCGCAACAGATCTGCCGACCGGGCCGCCCGCCGCCCCGGTGATACTGCTGCCGGCGCTGGTTTCCGTCGCACTGACGATTCCGCTGCTGATGGCTTACTGGTTTGCACCGGCACTGGTGGCGCTTGACGATGTTGCCGCCCTCGCCGCAATGGGCATGAGCTTCAGGGCCTGTCTCAGGAACATCCTGCCGTTCCTGCTCTACGGCTTGATCACCCTGGTGTTGCTCATCCTTGGAGCCATACCGCTGCTCCTCGGTCTCCTGATCGTGATCCCGGTCATCGTCGCCTCGGTATACGCCAGTTACCGGGACATATTCCGTGGCTGAACCGTCGCGCCGCTCCCTGATACGTGGCAGGGGCCGGCCCGTGGTGCCTGCTCGAGACGCCGTAAGACCTTTCCCCGAATTGTCGGAATGAGCCGCTCGTCCAGTGACGCCACGGGCGCGCCCGAAGCCTGGACGCGCCGGCGGCACGGCAAGGTGTGGGCGCTGGCGGTGCCCATCATGCTGGCCAATGTATCCATCCCGCTGGTGGGCGCAGTGGACACGGCGGTGATGGGTCACCTGCCCAGCGAGGTGTTCATCGGCGCCGTGGCTATCGGCGCAGTGATCTTCAGTTTTCTTTACTGGGGCTTCGGCTTCCTGCGCATGGGGACCACGGGCTTCGTCTCCCAGGCCTGGGGCGCCGGCGACTACAACGAAGTGGCCAATGCCTTCACCCGCGCCGTTCTGGTGGGCGTGGCGGTGGGCGGCCTTCTGGTGGTGCTGCAGTGGCCCATCGGCCGCCTCGCGCTGTGGCTGTTCGAGGCCGGTGCGGAAACCGAGAGCCTGGCCCGGCTGTACTTTTCGATCCGCATCTGGAGCGCCCCGGCAGCCCTGGTGCAGTACGCGGCGCTGGGCTTCCTGATCGGTGTTCAAAAGACGCCCGCGGTGCTGGGGCTGCAGCTGCTGCTGAACGGCATCAACATCACGCTGGATCTGCTGTTCGTGGTGGGTCTCGGCTGGGGGGTGGAAGGCGTGGCAACGGCCAGCCTGATCGGCGAGTATACCGCTGCCATCGCGGGGGTAGTGCTGGTGCGCGGCACGCTGCGCCGCTTGAACGGCCGGGTGGAGCGCCGGCGCCTGCTGGATACCGGGGCCTTCAAGGCGCTGCTCAATGTGAATTTCAATATATTCGTGCGCACCATATGCCTGGTGTTCGCGTTTTCCTGGTTCACGGCCCAGGGCGCCGTATTCGGCCCGGTCACTCTGGCGGCCAATGCAATTCTGATGCAGATGATCGCTTTCATTGCCTATGGTCTCGACGGGTTCGCCCATGCGGTGGAAACGCTGGGCGGCGCCGCCTATGGCGCCCGGGACGGGCGCACGTTCCGCGTGGCAGTCCGGACTTCGACGCAGTGGGCGGCGATCATGGCCTTCCTGAATATCGGGGTGTTTTATCTGCTGGGCGGGGTGTTCGTCGGCTGGATGACGTCGCTGGATACGGTCTACAACGCGGCCCTGCAGTATCTGCCGTGGGTGGCGGTGTCGCCGCTGTTCTCGGTGTGGAGCTTTCAGCTGGACGGCATTTACATCGGAACGACGTTCACGCGGGAGATGCGAAACGGCATGCTGATATCACTGGCCGGATATCTGGCGGCGGCGTGGCTGCTCATTCCCTGGTGGGGAAACCACGGATTGTGGTGTGCGTTGATCATCTTCTTCGTTCTGCGGGCGCTGACCCTGTATGCGTGGTATCCGCGCATCGAAGAGCGGATGCGGGCTCTGTAGGTTTCCTGCGCTGCAAATTGTTTAGGTCGGGATTCATCCCGACAAATGTATAACCAGGCGCTATCCTTCGCTCGGCCCACATGGCAAGGTATTGGCGCTGTTGCCTTCCCGTGCATCGGTCAATCAGCGCCCGCCGGCGCGCTTATGGTGATTTGAGGAAAGCGGCAAGGCGCTGCGGCGGTTAGATTTCGAACGGCGGTAGCTTCTTCTTGACCTGTATGTTCTTCGGCCGTACGTACCTGGGCAGGCCGTTGCGGTACGGGGGGTAGTCCTCGCCCTTGATGAGGGGTGCGAGGTAGTCGCGGCATTTACTGGTGATGCCGAAGCCGTCACGGGTGATGAAGCTCTTGGGCATTTTCTTTTCGACGTTGGCCACCTTTTCCAGCGGCGCTTTCTCGATGCGCCACTTGTAGGGCTTGGCGGAGACCCGCTTGATGGCGGGCATGACGGCGTTCTCGCCCGCCAGGGCCATTTTCACGGCTTCCCGGCCGACCGCGTAGGCGTGGCGGACGTCGGTCTGCGAGGCAATGTGTCGGGCCGCGCGCTGCAGGTAGTCGGCCACGGCCCAGTGGTACTTGTAGCCGAGGTCCTGCTTGACCATGTCGGCGATAACCGGCGCCACGCCGCCGAGCTGGGCGTGGCCGAAGGCGTCGGTCAGGCCCTGGTCCGACAGGAAACGGCCCTGGGCATCCTGGGCGCCTTCGGAGACTACGACCGATACGTAGCCGTACTTTTTCACTTTGTTGTCGACCGCCTTGGTGAATGCAGCACGGTCGAAGGGCACTTCGGGAAACAGGACGACGATCGGGATGTCGTTGTCCTGGTCGGCAGCCATGCCGCCCGCGGCGGCGATCCAGCCGGCATGGCGTCCCATCACTTCCAGGATGAACACCTTGGTGGAGGTTTTGGCCATGGAGGCGACGTCGAAGCTCGCTTCGCGCGTGGATACGGCGACGTACTTGGCCACCGAGCCGAAGCCCGGGCAGTTGTCGGTGATGGGCAGGTCATTGTCCACGGTCTTGGGCACGTGGATGGCCTGGATGGGGAAGCCCATGGTTTCGGAAAGCTGGGATACCTTGAGGCAGGTGTCCGCCGAGTCGCCGCCCCCGTTGTAAAAGAAGTAGCCGATGTCATGGGCCTCGAACACTTCGATCAGGCGCTCGTACTCGCGGCGGTTTTCCTCCAGGCCCTTGAGCTTGTAGCGGCATGAGCCGAAAGCGCCGCTCGGCGTGTGGCACAGGCCCTCGATAGTCCTTCGGTTCTCCCGGCCGGTATCGATCAACTCCTCCGTGAGGGCGCCGATAATGCCGTTGTTGCCGGCGTACACCCGGGCGATTCTCTTCGGGTACTTGCGTGCGGTCTCGATCACCCCGGCGGCGCTCGCGTTGATCACGGCGGTGACGCCGCCGGACTGGGCGTAGAAAGCATTCCTGGGTCTGGATTGGGCTTTTGCCATGACGCTGTGATCCTGGTGATTTATGGGTAATTGAATCGGGGTGTGCAGGCGGTGGTTTCCTTCCGGCATGCTCGGGGCGCCGGAATGGATGCCCCCCCCTGCAACGCCCCGGAATTCTCCCATATTATCCGCGCCGCGCAAGCGACGGCCCTTGGAGCACGCCTGCGGACGTGAGAACATAGCAGTCTTTTCCGACCGTCTTCATTCGAAAACCGAACCATGGTATTTGGCAAGTATCCTGCAACGCGCCTGCGCCGTATGCGCCGCGATGAGTTCTCCCGCCGGCTGATGCGCGAGAGCCGGGTGACCCTGGACGACCTGATTCAGCCGTACTTTGTCATCGAGGGCCGGGACGCCGGCGAGCCGGTGCCGTCGATGCCCGGCATCGAGCGTCTGACCGTCGACCGGCTCGTCAAGGAGGTCCGGCGCATTGCCGGCCTGGGGGTCCCGGCCGTCGCTCTGTTTCCCGTGGTGGATGCCGACCGCAAGTCGGAGAAGGCGGAAGAGGCCAACAATCCGCACGGTCTGGTGCAGCGCGCGGTGCAGGCCCTGAAGGACGCGGTGCCGGAGATGGGCATCGTGACGGACGTGGCGCTGGACCCCTACACCAGCCACGGCCAGGACGGGCTGATCGACGAGTCCGGCTATGTCGTCAACGACCCCACCGTGGAAGTCCTGGTGGAACAGGCCCTGTCGCATGCCGCTGCGGGGGCCGACGTCGTCGCCCCGTCGGACATGATGGACGGCCGCATCGGCCGGATCCGGCAGGCTCTCGAGGGCGAGCAGTTCCGCAATGTCCGCATACTGGCGTACTCGGCCAAGTACGCCTCCGGATTCTACGGCCCGTTCCGGGACGCCGTGGGGTCCGCCGGCGCACTGGGCAGCGGCAACAAGTACAACTACCAGATGGACCCGGCCAACGGCGACGAAGCCCTGCGGGAACTGGCCCTGGATATCGAGGAGGGCGCCGACATGGTGATGATCAAGCCCGGCATGCCGTATCTCGATATCGTGCGGCGCGCCAGGGAACGCTTCGCCATGCCGACGCTGGTGTACCAGGTGTCAGGCGAGTACGCGATGTTGTGCGCGGCGTCCGCGAACGGCTGGCTGGAGCACCGCCCGGTGGTCATGGAGGCGCTGACCGGCTTCAAGCGGGCCGGGGCCGACGCGGTGCTGAGTTATTTTTCGACGCAGGTTGCCGAGTGGCTGAACGAATGAAGCATCATGACGGGCTTCGCACCGCAATGGGACTGCTGGGTCACCACGAAACGCGGGCCCGTCACTGGTTCCGTCCCCGCAATCGACTGAACGATATCGACCATGCCTGAAGAAGCACCAAGGCCGACCGACGTCAAGCTGAAGCAGAATTCACGGATCCTGGAAATCAGCTTCGAGGACGGAAACACGTATCACCTGCCGTGCGAGTATCTGCGGGTGTATTCACCGTCGGCCGAGGTCCAGGGCCACGGCCCCGGCCAGGAAGTGCTGCAGGTCGGCAAGGAGCGGGTCAACATAGAGGCCATCGAGCCGGTGGGGACCTACGCGGTGACGCTGAAATTCGACGATGGCCACGACACCGGCATCTATTCCTGGAAATACCTGCACCAGCTGGCGGTCAACCGAGGGAAGTACTGGCAGGATTACCTGCAGCGCCTGTACGACGCCGGCCACGGCCGCGTGCCGCAGCCCTATGACGATTGGATGATTGATGACTGACCCCAAGACGCACTTCGGCGACCGGGAGGTGCCCGAGGACCGGAAAGCGTCGCTGGTCGCGGACGTGTTCCGCTCCGTGGCCGGCAAATACGACCTGATGAACGACCTGATGTCGTTCGGCATCCATCGCCTGTGGAAGCGCTATACCATCCAGCGCGCGGCGGTGCGCCCGGGGCAGTACGTGCTGGATATCGCTGCGGGCACCGGGGATCTCGCCAAGGGTTATGGATACCGGCTGCGGGGACAGGGCGCGCTGGTGGTCACCGACATCAATGACGCCATGCTGGAGCTGGGCCGCGAAGCGTTGACCGAGGCCGGGCTGGTGGGCAACGTCCACTACGTGCGCTGTGATGCGGAGCTGCTGCCCTTCGCGGACAACCGGTTCGACCTGGTGAGCATCGGCTTCGGCCTGCGCAACGTAACCCGCCAGCAGCGCGCCCTGGAGTCCATGTACCGCTGCCTGCGCCCGGGCGGGCGGGTATTGATCCTGGAGTTTTCGCGCCCGACGATGGAGGTGATCCGCGCGTTGTACGACGTTTACTCGTACAATGCCCTGCCCAAGCTGGGCCACTGGGTGGCCGGGGACGAGGACAGCTACCGCTACCTGGTGGAATCCATCCGCCGCCAGCCGCCCCAGGAGGAGCTGGCGGACATGCTGACGGCGGCCGGATTCGAGCGCGTGTACTACCACAATCTGAGCGGTGGCATCGTGGCGCTGCACATGGGCTGCAAGGTATGAGCGTATTGTTCGATCCCCTGCAGGCGGCGGTGCGCCGCGCGCTGGAATTCGATCCCGACACCCGCCGCCGCATCGAGGAGCTCGACGGCCGGCAGGTGGAGATCGTGTTCACGGGCCTCGAGCAGAGCCTGTGCGTCGCCATCGACCAGGGCGCGGTGCTGTTCTCGCGGACGCCGGAGCGGGAGCCGGATCTGCGGCTCAAGGGCTCCCCGGTCGCGTTCGCCCGCTACGTGACGGCGCCGGACCGCATCGAGATTGCCGACAGTGGCATCAAGATCGAGGGGGACATCGGTCTGGCCCAGCGATTCATCGGGGTCCTGCGGCAGCTCGACATCGACTGGGAGGAATGGGCGTCGCGGTACGTGGGCGACGTCGCCGCCTACCGCGCGGGCCGGTTCGCGGACAGCGTCCGCGACTGGGCGGCGAGCAGCAGCCGCCAGTTCCGGCAGGATGTCAGCGAGTACCTCCAGGAGGAGATCCGCCTGCTCGCGCCGCGCGAGCGGGTGAATCGCCTGATGAACGACATCGACGCCACGCGCTCCGACGTGGAACGGCTCGCCCAGCGCATTAAACGCCTTCAGCGCTCGCGGTAAGGCGCGTCCCGCCATGCGCCTGTTCCGGATACTTCGCATCAC
>JBEPXV010000054.1:0-8589 GCA_041641695.1 Gammaproteobacteria bacterium
AGCAGGAGCGCCGGATCCTCGAGCAGCAACTCGCCAATCGCCAGGACCAGATCGAGCAGCTTGGGTCGAGCCTGGAAAAGGTCAAGGACACCCTGGACCAGTCCGCGGCGCGCTACGCCGAGGCGGTTAACGAGCTCGAGCGGCGCAAGGCGCTCCACGAAGTGGAGCTGCAGCGCGTCAAGGCGGACCGCGACCACCTGAAGGAGAAATCGAAGAAGGACGTGGAGCGCATCAAGCGGCTGCGGGCGGAGCTCGAACAGCAGGAGGAGAAATACGCCGAACAGCTCGAGACACTGAAAAAGGAGTACGCCCAGACCCGGCAGAAGCTGGAGCGGACCCAGGAGAAAATGGCCGCCGCGGAAGAGAGGGAGCTATCCGGCACCCGGGTGGCCAGCGCGGAGCCCCCCGTCATCGAGCTCATCGAGCCGCCGGTTTCGTTGACGCGCAGCGGGAACTACACGGCCTCGGTCCGGCACGGCATTGATCAGCGCGAAGTGGTGGGCAAGGTGAAAGCGCCCGCCGGGGTGAAGATCTTCAACGTCAACGAACAACCGGCGAAGGTGGACGAGAACGGGCTGTTCAACGTGATGGTATCGATGAAGGACACCCGGACTCCGGTGTCGATGGTCGTCGTCGACAAGCTTGGGCAGCGGGTATCACTGGAGTTCGACCTGTTTCAGCAGCTGGACCAGCAGGATTCGTCGCAGACCGCGCAAACCTCGGGGAGCCAGTCCGAGTTCCCTCGCATTTCGGGGCTCGGGGATTACCATGCGCTCGTGATCGGAAACAGCGAGTATGAACATTTCACCGATCTGCGCACGCCCGCGAACGATGCAAGAGCGGTGGCCGAGCTGTTCGAGAAAGAGTATGGATACAAGACCAAGCTGATCCTCGATGCCACGCGCTACCAGATCCTGTCGGCGCTCAACGAGTACCGAGCGAACCTCACCAAGAACGACAACCTGTTGATCTACTACGCCGGCCACGGGGAGATCGACGAGGTCAACAACAATGCTTTCTGGCTGCCGGTGGACGCCGAAAAGGAAAACACCGCGAACTGGATCTCCACCCGCAACATCAGCGAGATACTGAACGTCATGGCGGCAAAGCACGTCATGATCGTGGCGGACTCCTGCTACTCCGGCGCATTGACACGCTCGGCGCTGGCACGCCTTCAAAGCGGCAAAACCGTGGAACAGTGGGTCAAGTGGTTCGAGAAGATGTCCAAGCTGCGCACACGGATGGTCTTGAGCTCCGGCGGCGAGGAGCCGGTCAACGACGGCGGCGGCGGTGAACATTCCCTGTTCGCCAAGGCCTTCATCAACGTGCTAAAGAAGAACAACCGGCCGCTGGACGGCTATCGCGTGCATCTGGCGATCTCGGACCGGGTCAAAGCCAGCATCGATTCGCAGGGCCTGGCGCTGGAGCAGACGCCGCAATACGCGCCAATCAAGTTCGCGGGACACGAAGCGGGCGAGTTCGTGTTCCAGCCGATATAACGCGGCTGCTCAGTAGATCACAGATTGTCGTGGCGTACATCGGAGCGGAGCGCGTCGCGTCCGTTCCGGTGCACGACAACGAACAGTAATCGGGCCTTGTCCTGCCTATCGACACTCCGTTCCCCCGCCAACAATCTCGAGCGCCTTTAGTCGGGGCCGTATATGGGTTATTCTCCCTATCCGTCACCGACTCAAGCACCGAATAATCACGGCCCGAGGGCCAGATGGAAGCCCAACTCACGCGCACCGGACCTGCTGGTGAAAGCGAGGCGGGGGATGTGATCCCGCTGGGGGAAATCGTCACCATCGGGCGGAGTCCGGGTAACAACCTTGTCCTGCACGACGAGCAGGTGTCGCGGAATCATGCCCTCATCCGCCGGGAAGGAACGGGATACCTGATCATCGATCTTGGCAGCGCGAATGGCACGTTTGTCAATGAAAAGCCGGTGACCATGGCCACGCCGCTGCGTAGCAACGACGTCATCAGGCTGGGGGAATGCAGATTGGTTTTCCGTCACACGGAGGGCTCGCCCCCCCATCCGGCCCATACCCTGAGAAAAACCACTCAGCGTTTCTTCGCCAAAGCCAATCTGGCGGTGTTGGTCAGCGACGTCCGCAACTACACAGTTCTCTCTTCGGCACTGCCCGCGGACGGTCTGTCAGCCATCCTCGCGGACTGGTTCCAACAGGTCGGCAAGCACATCGAGGCCCACGACGGTAGCATTGAGAAGTTCCGGGGAGACTCGGTCATGGCATATTGGATTTCAAAGCCCGACAAAAATGACAACGCCCACATCCTTGGCGCGCTGCGCGCGGCGCGCGCCATGCTTGCGGCGTCCCACGAATACGACAAGCGACTCTCAAGACACTACCCGGGCTACGCCTTTCGGATCGGCTGCGCGGTGCACTGCGGGGACGCGGTGCTGGGGAACATCGGCGCGGACTCCAGGCGTGACTTCACGACCCTGGGAGACTGCGTCAACGTTACTTTCCGTATCGAGTCGATGTGCAGCACCCTCGACCGCCCCGTGCTGGTCAGCGAAGAAATCAAGATCCGATTGGAAGCGGAGTTCGCGTTCGACTACCTCGGGCCACACTCGCTGAAGGGAAAGGCGGAACCCATGACCATTTACGCTTTGCGCGACGAGCTCTGATCTTCGCGTTGGCGATCGGTTTGCAGTGAGCGCAACCAGTCGCCGAGTGTCTCCCGCATTTCCTGGATGCTGACCGGATTGGCGAGAACCAACATCGCGTGGACTTGCCCGGCTGCTAAAAAATACGACGGTCCACTCGAAGAAAGTGAAGATCGACGGCAAGGCGCTCCGGGGGTATCGGCGGAAAGATCTTTTGGGTGCGTGGGAACGATGTCTGTGCCCCATCCCCGGAAAAGTGGAACCTACGGAACCTGTAGAGCTGGGCCGGAATTCAAACGATATTCCGCCAGATTCCAGCGTTCCGCTTGACCGAGAGGTTCCGGAACCTGCATCAGATCCGGAACCCGGAAAAGCCGCATCAAACCTGGAAAGTTATTGGTGGCTATGGGTGGACTTGAACCACCGACCCCATCATTATGAGTGATGTGCTCTGACCAGCTGAGCTACATAGCCACGGGATGCAGAAAGGGGCCGGAATTCTCAGAGGTCCGGCCCTTTTTGTCAACTGTTCCGGGCGCCGCCCGACGCGGGGCGGCACCGGTGCTCAGACATTGAAGCGGAAGTGCACGACGTCGCCGTCGCGCATGACGTACTCCTTGCCTTCCAGGCGCATTTTACCCGCTTCCCTAGCGCCCTGCTCGCCGCCCAGCGCCACGTAGTCGTCGTAGGCGATGACTTCGGCGCGGATGAACCCCCGTTCGAAGTCGGTGTGAATGACGCCCGCCGCCTGGGGCGCCGTCGCGCCGCGCCGCACCGTCCACGCACGCGCCTCCTTGGGGCCGGCGGTGAAGAAGGTCTGCAGGCCGAGCAGCTCGTACCCGGCCCGGATCACGCGGTTCAGGCCCGGCTCGTCCTGGCCCAGGTCGCGGAGAAACTCCGCCCGGTCGGCGTCGTCCAGCTCGGCCAGCTCGGCTTCCACCGCGGCGCAGATCGGCACGACGCGGGCGCCCTCCCGTTCGGCCAGGGTCTTGACGGTGTCCAGCAACGGATTGTCCTCGAAGCCGTCCTCGGCCACGTTGGCGATGTACACCACCGGCTTGCGGGTCAGCAGGAAGAGCTGCCGGACGGCCTTGTCCTCCTCGGCGTCCAGCACCAGTGTGCGAACCGGCTCGCCCCGGTCCAGGTGCTCGCGGATGCGGATGTACAGGCGGTGCAGCCGGATCTGCTCCTTGTCGCCGGCCTTGGAGGCCTTCTCGGCGCGGCTCACGGCCTTTTCCACGGTGTCCAGGTCCGCCAGCATCAGCTCGGTGTTGATCACCTCGATGTCCGAGGCCGGATCCACCCGCCCGGAAACGTGGGCGATGTTGTCATCGGCAAAGCAGCGCACGACGTGGCCGACGGCATCCACCTCGCGGATGTGCGCGAGGAACTGGTTGCCCAGGCCCTCGCCCTTGGAGGCGCCGGCCACCAGGCCGGCGATATCCACGAACTCGATGGTGGTCGGCACCACCCTCTGCGGCTTGGCGATCGCCGCGATGCGCTCCAGGCGCGGGTCCGGCACCGGCACCATGCCGACGTTGGGCTCGATGGTGCAGAACGGGTAGTTGGCCGCATCGATGCCGGAGCTGGTCAGGGCGTTGAACAATGTCGACTTGCCGACGTTTGGCAGACCGACGATACCGCAGCGAAATCCCATGAAAAGTTACGTTTTCCGGTTCGGTTTCGTATGCAGCGCCTGCATGGCGCGGGCCAGGTCGCCGTCGAGAACATCCGGGAGCACGTCGCAGGCGGCGTCAATGGCGGCCTCGATATCAGTCTGTTCCGACTTGCCGGGGCGGTTGAGCACGTAGTCCACCACGTCGTCCGCCAGTCCCGGGTGCCCCACGCCGATCCGCACGCGGGTGAATTCCGGGGAGCCCACAGCGGCGATAATGTCGCGCAGGCCATTGTGGCCGCCGTGGCCGCCGCCGGTCTTCAGGCGCACGCTGCCCGGGGGCAGGTCGATCTCGTCGTGGGCGACGAGAATCCGCTCGACCGGGATCCTGAAGAAGCCGGCCAGGGCCGCCACCGAGCGGCCGCTGTGATTCATGAAGGTTTGCGGCATGAGCAGGCGGAGCTTGTCGCCTTTCCAGTCGCTGTCGGCGACCAGGCCCTGGAAACGCTTCTCCGCACGGAATTGCACGTGCAGGCGGCGGGCCGCCGCCTCGGCGAACCAGAAGCCCGCGTTATGCCGCGTCGGCGCGTAGCGCGCCCCGGGATTCCCCAGGCCGACCAGCAGCACGAAGGGTTCCATCAATCAGCAGCGTCGTCCCGGGGAGTACGGTGCGGCCGGTGCGGGGACAATCAGTCCTTGGCACCTTCCTCTTCGGAATCTCCCTCGTCTTCGTCTTCGCCTTCGCCCTCGGCCTCGCCTTCCTCGGCCTCCTCGGCGGCGGCGGCTTCGGCTTCCTCCGCCTCTTCGGCTTCGGCGTCGATCTGCGGCGCGTAGACCGTCGCGACAACCTGGTCCTCGCCCTCGTGCAGCAGCGCGGTGAGCTCGACGCCCTCCGGCACATTGATATCCGAAAGGTGGACCGCGTCGCCCAGGTTGAGGCCGGAAACGTCCACTTCCAGGTATTCCGGCAGGTCGGCGGGCAGACAGGACACGTCCACTTCATTGATCATATGGGACATAATGCCGTGTTCGGTCTTGACGCCCGGCGCTTCCTCTTCCCCGACGAAGTGGATCGGTACCGCGATATGCAGCTTCTCGGTGGCGCTGACCCGCTGGAAGTCGATGTGCATGACGGCGGGCTTCACCGGATGCATCTGGACATCGCGGAGAATGGCCTGCTCGACGTTCTTGCCGGTGTTGATCTTGATGATCGCCGAATGGAAACCCTCGGTCTCCAGCTTGTGGAAAACCTCGCGATGGTCCAGCAGCAGGGAAACGTTGTCCTTGCCGGCGCCGTACACCACCGCTGGTATTTTGCCCTCGCGGCGGAATCGCCGGCTCGCCGACTTGCCCGTGTCCGAACGCGGCTCGGCGTTGATCTGGTAATCAGTGCTCATTTTGTGCTCCAGTTTTAAGTCGTTGCGACTCGATATAAATGCCAGACAATAGGTCAATGAACGACGGCGCCGCCTTCAACGCCTCACAGCGACGCGGCAGCCCGCAAGCTCCGGCGGGTCCGTGTCCCGCCTACGCGAGAGCCGGGCCTCGGGCGCATGCGGGCGGAATCCCGCCCGGCCCCGGGGGACGCGCGATCATACGCTATTCCACGGATCCTAATCCACGAACAGCGAGCTGACCGAGTCGCTTTCCGCAATCCGGCGGATCGCCTCGCCCAGCAGCTCCGCCACCGTCAGCTGGCGGATCTTGTCGCAGACCTGGGCCTCCTCGCTGAGCGGGATGGAATCGGTGACCATCATTACGTCGAGCTCCGATTCCGTGATCCTGCGCACCGCGTCGCCGGACAGTACCGGATGGGTGCAGCATGCCAGGACACCGTCGGCGCCGTGCTCCTTGAGCGCCGTGGCCGCCTCGCACAGGGTCCCCGCCGTGTCCACCAGGTCGTCGATCAGCACGCAGCAACGGCCCCTGACTTCGCCGATGATGTGCATCACCTTGGCGACGTTGGCTTTCGGCCGCCGCTTGTCGATAATGGCCAGGTCGGCGCCCAGGTGCTTGGCCATCGCCCGGGCGCGCACCACACCGCCCACGTCCGGCGACACCACCGTCAGATTGTCCTCGCGGCGCTGCCACAGCTCTTTCCACAGCACCGGCGACGCGTAGATATTGTCCGACGGGATGTCGAAGAACCCCTGTATCTGGTCGGCGTGCAGGTCCAGGGTCAGAACCCGGTCGGCGCCGGCGTTGCCGATCATGTTCGCCACCAGCTTGGCGGTGATCGCCACCCGCGCGGTGCGCGGCCGCCGGTCCTGGCGGGCGTAGCCGAAATACGGCAGCACGGCGGTGATCCGGTGCGCCGACGAGCGGCGCAGCGCGTCGATCATGACCAGCAGCTCCATGAGGTTCTCGCTGGCCGGCGCGCAGGTGGGCTGGAGGATGAACACGTCCCGGCCGCGGACGTTCTCCATGATCTCGACGTTGACTTCCCCGTCGCTGAACGTGCCAACCTGGGCGCGGCCCATGGAAACACCCAGATACCTCGCGATTTCGAACGCCAGATGGGGGTTGGCGTTGCCCGTGAACAACGCCAGGTTATCAACCGGCATGCCGCCCGACCTCTAATGGAATCATTTGCTCGTTGCCATGGCTTGAACTGGCTGGGGTGGCAGGATTCGAACCTGCGCATGCCGGAATCAAAATCCGGTGCCTTACCGCTTGGCTACACCCCAAACGTCGGACCCGGGGGGACTGGACCCGTCCGGCGCCGCTGTTTCGACGCTTGCGCGCCCGGTCCCTCGCGCACGCCCCCGCGACAAGGGGCGCGTATTGTCCAACCCCCGTGTCCGGGTGTCAATTTCGGGCCCACTCCCAGCCCTTGATGAGGGCTTTCACCTGTATGGTGGCGTTTTCTCCCGATTCGTCGCCCACGATGTGCTCGGTGCCCGGCAGGGCGTTCATCACCAGCCTCCGGGGCATGTCCTGGTCGTCAATGTAATGGTACGCCTGGAATTCGATGCGCCAGCCGTTCTGGGTGAGCGTGGTGAGGCGGCCCCAGCCGTCCAGCTCCATTTCGTAGTCGCTGCCCGGCGCCGGCACCCCGAGCACCCAGTGTTGCAGCGACTCGAAGGGCACCCGCCAGCCGGCCACCCGGTACAGAAGCATTTCTGCCGATTCGTCGTGGTGGGTCTGACCTTCATTGTCGCGCAGGACGGCGCCGCCGGCGTCCTGGGTCAGAATGACGCGGCCGGCGCCCATGGGCCCGTACAGATTGATGTAGTGCGCCTCGCGGCCTTCGCGGCGCCAGAACATGCTGATCGACTCGCCGCGCTGTTCAGTCTTGACGGCCAGCCGGCCGCGCAGCTCCCACTCGTCGACCTCGCGCATCGTCTCGACACGCTCATCGAACGCCGCCCGGGGGTCATCCTCGACGGCGCGCGGAGCGAGGGCGCAGCCCGAGACCAGCAGCGCCGCGGCGATCCACAGCCACGCAGCGGCCCGCGCGGCGTTCACTGGGTGAACCGCTCGATGGTCTCGTTCAGCACGTGGTTGTCGGGATCCTCTCTCTTGGCCTTCTTCCAGATATCGCGGGCGCGCTCCTTGTCGCCGATCACCCACAGGACCTCGCCCAGATGGGCGGCGATCTCGGCGTCCTCGCGCTGGGACAATGCCCGCTCCAGGTACTCGATCGCATCCTGGTGGTTGCCCATCCGATATTGGACCCAGCCCATGCTGTCCAGAATAAACGGGTCATCCGGCCGCATCTCCAGCGCCTTGCTGACCAGGGTGTAAGCCTCGTCGACCCGGTCGGTGGCGTCCGCCAGGGTGTAGCCGAGGGCATTGAGGGCGTGGGCGTTGTTCGGATCTTCCTCGAGCAGGGTCCGCATATCCTGCTCGTGCTCGCTGATGCGGTTCAGGCGGGCCGCCAGCAGTCCGCGCGCGTAGAGCAGGTCCTGGTTTGCGGGGTAGCGGGCCACGGCATCATCCAGCGTGCTCTTGGCGCGCTCCAGGTCGTCCGCCCGGCGCAGCACCAGCTCCTTGGTGAGAGCCAGCCTGACGAACTGGTTCTCGTCGCCCGGGTTGATGGTATCCAGGTGCTCGAGCGCCGCCTCTATGCCCTCGCGCTCCTGGATAATCGGCCCGAGATGCACCCGGGCATCGAAAAGCTGGTCCTGGCTCGACACCTCGCGGTACCACTTTTCCGCCTCCGCGTAGCGCTCCTGTTCCTCCGCGATCTGGCCCAGATAGATCCGGATCTGATCGTTGTCCGGAGTCAGCTTCAGGTGCCGGGTGAGGAATTCGCGCGCCTCCTTGTACCGCTCCTGCTGAATGCTCAGCAGCCCCGCCGACATCAGGCCGGTGGTGTTCTCGGGGTCGTGCTCCAGCA
>JBEPXV010000055.1:0-8574 GCA_041641695.1 Gammaproteobacteria bacterium
CGTCGAGAACGTGTCCCCGGAGGCTTTGGGCGGCGTGCTGGAATCGTGCGTCGTGGACGAGGATGCCGGTGTCAGGGACTGTGAGCTTCAGCAGGCGTTCCGTGTGGTGTTTGACGGTCCGGTTTCGCCGGATCCGGACGAAGTGGCGGATACCGTCCTGTACTCCGTCGAGGAACTGGCCGGCGCATTCGCCCGGCGCCCGGGTGATTTCACTCCGTGGTTTCGCACGTCCGCCGCGCGCCTCGGCCTGCTCGCCGGGCCCACCGGCCGCCGGCCGGCATAGTCAAACTTCCTGTTGCTGAGGTCCGCAGCCTGCAGGCGCGGCGGACCGTTGCGACAATACGCGGCCGTTGACGCTGCTGTGCGACAGACAAAGCGGTACGTTCAAGGGACCGGATTTCTGGCATCGATCATAACTTTGCCCCCGATGCCGATGAAGCACACGCCGGCCGCCCGCTCGATCCGGTGCCGGGCGTTCCGGAAACGGCGGACGACGGGCGACGAGGACATGAACAGGCTGACGATGGCGTACCAGGTGAACGAGGCGCTTCCGACGAGGATGATCATCAGGACCATGACCCAGGTCGGGGTTGCCGGCGTGACCGCGGTCGCGAAAACGCTGGCGAAGAGCACGATCGCCTTGGGATTGGTCAGGGTCACGAGGAAGCCGAACAGCATCGCATTGTGCCGGCCAGCGGGTTCCGTGCCGTGGTCCGCCGGTGTTGCCGGACGGGCGCGGAGAAGCTTGATGCCGAGATACACCAGGTAACAGCCGCCCAGCACGCGAACGAGCCAGGCCAGCCACTGGAACTCCACCAGGATTGCCGACAGGCCGAGCAGGCTGACAGTGGCGTACATGCTCAAGCCGATAGTCACGCCGAGCGTCGTCAGCAGGCCGGCCCGCGTACCCCGCGTCATGGACGACCGGACGACAGCGACGAAGTCCGGTCCGGGCAGGACGAGAGCGGGTATGAACACCGCGAAGACGGTAATGAAGATCAGGGTAAGGTCCATGGGCCGGCCTCCGGGCGTATTGGAAGCAATCGCGGAGGCATTTGCAAGGGCAGTACCGCCATTGCTGACGCACGCCAGCCATCCGATAGCTCCCGGCGCTGGGCACCGGCGGGTCAGCGGGCGGACGTCGGTCCATGGAGACATGAACCGGCGCCTTGAGCCAGGTTATTGGAGCGGATTTTGCTCCGACGGAAGTCCTCGGCCGGCCCGGCGGGCACGATGCGCCGGTCGATCTCGGCATGGTCGTCGAAGTAGTGCAGCCTGACCGCCTCGGAATCCACGGTTTTGGCCACCCCGGGCTGCACGTACAGGCGTCGCGTGTGCGCGGCCAGGGCGGGATAATCGATCAGGCGCCGCAGATTGCAGCGCAGTGCGCCGTGATAGGCGGCGTCGAAACGCACCAGCGTGCAGAAGAGGTGCCAGTCCGCCTCGGTGATCCGGTTGCCCAGCAGCCAGGGTTGCCGCGCGAGCCGGACCTCGAGCGCGTCGAGCGCGCGGAACAGGTCGACGACCTCGCGATCGTAGGTCGCCTGGTCGGCGGCGAATCCGGCACGGTAAACGGCGGTGCAGATTCGCCGCAGCACGAACGCATTCATCCGCTCGATATCCTCCGCGAGGTCTGCGGGCCGGAAATGCACCGACGAATCGCCCCAGGCATCGAAACTGCTTTCGAGTATGCGAATGATGTCGCCGGACTCGCGGTTGACGATCGTTTCCCGTTCCCGGTCCCACAGCATCGGTACGGTCACGACGGTGGTCGCCGACGGGTCGCCGCGCGTGTAGACCTGGTGCAGATGATCGCTTTGGTACAGGTGGTCAGGCGTGGCGAGCAGCGAATCGTCATCGAAGCTCCAGGAGTGCTCGCCGGCCATGCGCGGGTGCAGCACCGACATCGTGACAATGTCTTCGAGTCCCTTGAGACTGCGGTAGAGGATGGTGCGATGGGCCCACGGACATGCGTACGAGACATACAGGTGGTAACGACCCGGCTCTGCCGGATAAGCACGCCGGTCCGCCGGTCCGGGTGAACCATCGGGTGTGATCCAGTCACGGTAGGTGCTCGGCCGGTTTCGCAGCCGCTTCGCGCGCGGATCTGTGGGTGCGAGCGCTGGATGCCACCGGCCGTCGATCAAGGCGCGCACGCGAGCCATTGCTCAGGCCGCCACCGTCGTCATCAATCGAGACAGGTGAGTGCCCCGACGGGCGAGAAAATCATGCAACCGCCCGGGGTAACCTGCGGGCACAGCGGCGCGAACGGACTCCCGCACCGCCAGTGCACGACGGTAATCGGCCACCCGTTCCAGATCGTCGAGCAGTCCGAAGTCGTCGATCCGTTCGAAGGTATCAAAGTAGCGGAATACCGGTCCCCAGGCGGCATCCACCAGGTGGAATCGCTCGCCCGCGAAAAAAGGACCCTTGCCCAGGTTGCCCTCCAGCCATTCGAGGCGGTCCCTCAGGACGGCGCGGCGGTTCTCGAAGCTGGCCGCATCGGAGGCGTTGTAGAAGCCGGCGATGGCGTCGAGCGTGGACGATGCGAGCTCGATCCATGCGCGGTGCACGGCGCGCTCGACCGGATCGGCCGGATGCAGCGGCTTCGGCGAGGTTTCCTCCAGGTATTCGCAGATCACCGCCGATTCGAACAGGGTCGCATCACCGGCGATCAGGACAGGCACCTTGCCCAGCGGCGAGATGTCACGAAACCAGTCGGGCTTGTCGGCCAGATCGATGTAGACGCGTTGGTGCTCGACGTCCTTCTCGACCAGGGTTATGACCGCCCGCTGGACGTACGGGCACAGATGGTGGCTCACCAGGGTGAGCTCGGGTTTCGTTGCGTTGATTCCTCCGGCAGGCCGGGCGGCCCGGGGTCCGGTTCGTTCGTCGATCATGGGTAATCTCCGTCTCTTTGCGTTCGGCCGGTATATTGAATTTGCCAAAGCGCAAAGAAAATACGCATAATTACATTTCTATATTGCAAACACGCAACGCACATGGACTGGGACGATCTCCGCTACATTCGGGCCCTCGGTGCGGCCGGCACGCTCGCCGCCGCGGCGGAATGGCTGGGGGTGCACCATTCCACGGTCTTCCGGCGGCTGGGACGGATCGAGACGGGGCTGGGCGTGCGCCTGTTCGATCGCCATCGGGAAGGTTTCAGCCTGACGCCGGCCGGTGAAGAAGCGGCGGCCACGGCCGAACGGCTGGGTATCGAGGTGGACGAGCTCGAGCGGAGACTGGCCGGACGCGATGCCCGTCCCGCCGGCAGTGTGCGGATGACCACCACCGACACCCTGCTCCATGGCCCCCTGGAGCCGATCCTGGCCAGGTTCCACCGCGCGTATCCGGGTATCCGGCTGGAGATCGTCACCGGCAATCCCTTTCTCAGCCTGAGCCGGCGCGATGCGGACGTGGCGCTGCGGCCCACCGCCGCGCCGCCGGAAACCCTGGTGGGACGGCGCGTGGCGGATATCGCGACGGCGATCTATGGCGCGAAAGACTACCTGGATCAGGCGCCCGCGACTGACGACCTCGCCGGACAGGCCTGGATCGCGCCCGACGACAGCCTGGCGCATCTGCCGTCGGCCCGCTGGCTGCGAACCCGATTGCCGTCGGTGGAGCCGGTGCTGCGCTGCAACAGTCTCAGCGGCATACTGGCCGCCGTTCGCGGCGGTGTCGGCCTGGCTGCGCTGCCATGCTTTATGGGAGATCCCGAGCCGGATCTTTCGCGTGTACACGCGCCGGTTCCCGCCATGACGGTAGGGTTATGGCTGCTGACCCACCGCGACCTGCGGCGCGTCGCCCGCATACGTGCGTTGCTGGACTGCCTGCATGAAGACCTGACTGCCGAGCGGGACCTGTTCGAGGGCGACCGTGAGTGACGGCGGATCAGGAAACGTAATCCGCCGGCGGCGACGGCGAGTACGTCTTTTCGCTGTTGCCTTTACTATCACCTGGGGAGAACCGGCTCACCTGGAATCCGCCGGCCCCCGCTGACATATGGAGGACCACGGCTTGCTTCCTTCCAGAGCACAAGTAGTAATAGTCGGCGGCGGCGTCGTTGGCTGCTCGGTCGCCTATCATCTGGCACACGCCGGCTGGACCGACGTTCTTCTTCTGGAACGCAACCAGCTGACTTCGGGCACCACCTGGCATGCAGCCGGCCTGGTGGGCCAGCTGCGCGCAACCCACAACATGACCCGCCTGGCACAGTACAGTGCCGAGCTGTACGACGGGCTCGAGGCCGAGACCGGCCAAGCCACGGGCTACCTGCGTCGAGGCTCGATCATGCTGGCAGGCTCGGACGGTCGCTGGGACGAAATCCGCCGTGCCCATTCAACCGCCAAGTGCTTTGGCCTGGACACCGACATGATGGAGCCGGATCAAGTGAAAAAGCGGTGGCCGCTGATCGATACCGACGGCGTGCGCGGCGCGCTCTGGATCCCCGGCGACGGCCAGATCAACCCTTCTGACGTGACCCAGGCGCTTGCCAAGGGAGCGAGGAACCTGGGCGCAACGCTGAAAGAACGAACGCCGGTTACCGGAATCATTCGTCGCGGGGGCCGTGCCGGCGGCGTCCACACGACGGACGGGTCAGTAGAAGCCGAGTACGTCGTGAACTGCGCCGGCATGTGGGCCCGGGATGTCGGCGGCAAGGCCGGGGTGGACGTACCGCTGCACGCGGCGGAACACTTCTACATTGTGACCGAGCCGATGGCGGACCTTTCCCGGGACCTGCCGGTGCTGCGGGATCCGGACAATTCACTGTATTTCAAGGAAGACGCCGGCAAGCTGTTGATCGGGATGTTCGAGCCTGTGGCGAAACCCTGGGGCATGGATGGCATACCCGGGAATTTTGCTTTCGAGCAGCTGCCCGAGGACTGGGATCATGTTGCGCCCCAGCTCGAAGCGGCGATGATGCGTGTGCCCGCGGCGGGCGAGGTGGGGATACAAGCGTTCTTCAATGGGCCGGAAAGCTTCACCCCGGACGATCGATACCTGCTTGGCGAGGTCCCTGAACTGCCCGGCTTCTTTGTCGCCTGCGGGTTCAACTCGGTCGGAATCCAGTCGGCCGGTGGTGCCGGACGCATGCTGGCTGACTGGATTATCCATGGCCATCCACCAATGGATCTCTGGGATGTGGATGTTCGACGGATGTTGCCTTTTCAGAACAACCGCCGCTACCTGCATGATCGAACGGTCGAAGGGCTCGGTCTTCTTTATGGGATGCACTGGCCATACAGGCAATATGAAACGGCACGCGGAGCCCGGCATTCGCCGTTTCATGAGCGCCTGGCCGCCCGCGGCGCGGCCTTTGGCGAAGCCGCGGGCTGGGAGCGGCCCGATTTCTTTGCGGAGCCCGGCGAATCGCCGGTCTATGACTACAGCTTCGACAGGCCGTCCTGGTTCGGCAGAAACGCCGCGGAGCACCTGGCCGTGCGCGGGGACGTGGGCCTGTTCGACCAGACCTCGTTTGCGAAAATCCGGATCAAGGGCAGGGATGCACTGAAAGGCCTCGAGCATATCTGCGCCAATGACATGGACGTCGATCCCGGCCGCGTCGTCTACTCGCCTTTGCTCAATGAACGCGGTGGCATCGAGGGGGACGTGACGGTCGCCCGGCTGAATGAATACGACTTTCTCATGGTTTGCCCGGCGACCAGCCAGCGGCGCGACTACGCCTGGCTGGAGCGCAATTTCGACCCGGATTGGCGCCTCGTCGCCACGGATGTAACGTCCGCCTGGGCGGTGCTCGGATTGATGGGCCCGCGCGCGAGAACGTTTCTCGAAGAAGTGTCCGGCAGTGATCTCGGGAACCCTACATGCCCGTTCGGCCATTCCGTCGAGCTGGAAATCGGCTACGCGAGAGTCCGGGCAGCGCGAGTTACCTACGTCGGCGAGCTTGGCTGGGAGCTGTACATTCCGACCGAGTTCGCCACCCATGTCTTCGATACTCTGATGAAGGCCGCACAACCGCCCACATTGGCGGGATTTCATGCCCTCCATTCCCTGCGTACGGAATCGGCGTATCGCCACTGGGGCCACGACATTACCGAGGAAGACGATCCCATATCCGCCGGTCTGGGATTCGCGGTATCGCAGACCAAGTCCTATGTCGGGCGGTCTGCTATCGATTCAATACGCAAGACTAAACGTACGCGCCGGCTTGTGGCGCTGAAACTGAGTGACCCGGAGCCGTTGATCTATCACGACGAGCCGATCCTGGCGGACGGCCGGATCGTGGGGCGAACCACGTCAGGGCGCTACGGGCACAGTGTCGGCGCCGCCGTCGGGCTTGGATGGATCGAGCACGGGGACGGCGTCGATGCGGATTTTCTCAGCAACGGTGCGTTCACGATCGAAATCGCCGGCGCTCGATACCCGGTAGACGTGTCCTTCAAGCCCTTTTATGACGCCGGGCGGCGGCGCGTTCACTCATGACAGCGCTGGGAACAGGGACTTCCCGGCGTGCGCCGATCGGCGGATTAGCATGCGTCCGCCGCCCTTCACGCCACGTTGACTGCGATCGGGATTTTTAGCCCGCGATTGATTTTCCCCGGCGAGTGAGTTGTTCTTCTCCCGGTTAATCGAGGGAGATATGACCCAGGTCACTCCATCCACCTCTCCGTGTTCCTATCATCAGGCTGTACAGCAACATCCGGCAATGCGCCGTAGCCACCCAATGCTGACCCTGGAAGATTGCATCGAGCTCTGCGGGCTCACCCACGAGGAGATTCGCTATTTCGTGGAGCACGAGCACATTTCCGATCTCAGGGCCGCGGAGCTCGGTCAACGGTACGTGGTGGTCGACGATAAGGGCGCACCCCATCTACGTCGAGTCATCCTGGACGACATGAACCGACTCGACAGGCAGGGCAAGCGCCGCGAGGCCAAGGTGCTGGAGACATTCGTTCGTGACTTCGTCGTTTCCCATCCGCACCTGAATACGGAGCGCCCCGCAGACTCCGAACCGCCGTCGGGCTAATCGACCACTGCCTCCAGGTTGCGCCGCGGCGACGCAGGGAGTGCCTCGGCGGGATAACCCAGCCGAAGCAGTATCTGAGGGAATCCGGATTGCCCGGTCGCGTGCTGCAGCCTGGGGCGCAGTGAAGCGACCTGGATCGGCTGATTGAGGTAGGAGGCCTGCAGGCCATTCCGGCAGGCCGTCAACAACACGCGCTCCAGGGCCTGGCCGGCGCCAAGCCAGTCCGCGATCCTGTCCTGCTCAGTGCCGAGCACCGCGAGGACCGGCGACTCCTGGGCGAGCTCGGTATCCTTGGCGGCGACCCCGTTGCCCATGTCGAAGGTCCTGACCACGAGCTGGGCGACGGGCCCCACCAGCCACGGCACGGTCAGGCCGTCGCCCTCGCGGCGAGGGTGCATCCAGGCCGCGAGCTCGCGCCGCCAGCTCGGATTGTCCCATTGGGCGGCGTCCCCCTCGCCGACGAGACGGGCGACCGCCTCTCGCGTCTTCGTTTCCTTGAGTATCCGGAGCTGCGCACCTTCCCGTTCGGCTGCCCCGGCCAGCGTCTCCAGGACGGACGCCGACACCTCGCGGTTCTCGAATCGCTTTCTATAGGTGCGCCGCTCGGTAATGGCGGAAAACAATTCCGCTTCCTCGTCTTCGGCAACACCGGAATTGCTGAGCTCGACGACGGCGAGCAGATCCTCGTCGTCCTCGCCGGGGTCAATCGTCACGCTCGTCACCAGGCCTGCTGCGGCCGCGGCAACGCGCAGGTTCATCAGGGCGCATCCGCAGCTGATCGTCAACTCGCGGTCCTCCGGATCATTGACCGGCAGCGCCCGGATCGGATCCGCGTACAGCCAAACGCGGTCACCGGCAACCCGGAAACGCCAGGGCTGTGTATTATGGCTGGACGGCGCGAGCACCGCGTTCTGCAGAACAGTTTCCATTCGCTCGGAGATCCCTTTTGTTACCTGGAGCGCCATGAGCAGAGGTGTTGGTGGCAGTTGTTAAAGGCAAACCCAACATAGCAGCCGCTGACGGGCCCTTGTTGACCTGAATCAACCAAAATGTCCAGGCGGGGGCTTCTCCCGCCAATAGATGCTCCGGTTTTGCGGTCGGCGCCGACGATGCACACTGGCATGTATTCCGAGGCACGGATACGCGCAGCCGGGCTTGTCATTCCGCGGCCTGTGGCTACAGAACGGATTCACTGAATTTTTTCCGGGTTTGGAATTCGTCATTTCCTGTCCAATCATTACCCATGGCGGATGTCATGGCTGGGCTTCCTCCCGGCGGGTGGTACCACGGCGCTTTGTGGAGAAGCTCGCAGAGTTCAGGCCAAACCACTTCCGCACGGTTACCGGGCGCGCAGGCTCTCGTAGGAAATCATGACGTGATCCCGGTAAGCCGGGCGTTCCTGCAGGCGCTGGTAGTAAGCGGCCAGGTTCGAGGTCTCCGCCCGCTCGATGTCGAGAGTGAAGTAGCGGTAGAGCGTATGTCCGACCATGATGTCTGCAAAGCAGAGGTGCTCGCCGCCCAGGTACGGCCCCGGACCGATCCGAGCGTCGATAAGCGGGGCCAGCGTCTTCAGACGGGCG
>JBEPXV010000056.1:0-8517 GCA_041641695.1 Gammaproteobacteria bacterium
TCGGTAATTATCTCTGGCCGGGATTCAATCCCGACATACATTCGAGAATCCAGGCACGGTTTGGCGCCAGGGCACCTGCGTTCCCGGTTGTGACCACCCGGGCCCCCACCATGTTAGTGCCTTCGGTAATTATCTCTGGCCGGGATTCAATCCCGACATACATTCGAGAATCCAGGCACGGTTTGGCGCCAGGGCACCTGCGTTCCCGGTTGTGACCACCCGGGCCCCCACCATGTTAGTGCCTTCGGTGTATATCTCTCCCCGATACTCGCTTGGTGAAAAACCACCCGGCGGCGCCCTTGTGATGATTTGAGGAAGGCGGCAAGGTTCTATGCTGGCTCCTGTTTTCATACGTGCCGGTGGCGACCACGCACGACAGGCGTGGTGTCCGCCAAAAGAAAAGGCCCTTCCAGAAGGGCCTTCTCAGGGTCGCACGGATAAGAATGCTGCGGCTTACACGCCTACATCCTTGGCTACTGCGTCCACCGCCTGCTTGCTGATGTCGACGATGCTGTCGGCTTCTTCCCGGCTCAACACCATCGGCGGCGCGTAGCCGAGAATATCGGCGTGTGGCATGGCGCGGGCGATCAGGCCCCGCTCTGCGGCGGCGGCGGAGACTCGGGCGCCCACTTTCAGATCGGCGTCGAAGGGATCGAGGCGCTCTTTGCTTTTGGCGAATTCCAGGGCGGCGAGCAGGCCGACGCCGCGTACTTCCCCGACCAGCGGGTGGTCGTCGAAGGTCTCGTGCATGCGCTTCTGGAAGTAGTCGCCGACCCGGACGGTGTTGTCGATGAGATTCTCTTTCTCGATGATCTCGAGGTTCTTCAGTCCGGCCGCTGCACACAACGGGTGGGCCGAGTAGGTCCAGCCGTGGCCGATGGGACCCATCTGGTCGGAGCCCTGCTCCAGCACTTCCCAGACCTTGTCGCCCACGATCACGCCCGACAGCGGCAGGTAAGCGCTGGTCAGGCCCTTGGCGATGGTGATCAGGTCGGGCTGGATGCCGTAGCGGTGGGAACCGAACGGCGTGCCGATACGGCCGAAGGCGGTGACGACCTCGTCGGCGATCAGCAGTATGTCGTACTTTTTGAGCACCGCCTGGATCTTGTCCCAGTAGCCCTCCGGCGGCGGAATCAGGCCGCCGGTGCCCATCACCGGCTCGCCGATGAACGCTGCGACAGTTTCCGGGCCTTCGTCGAGGATCATCTGCTCGAGGTGGCCGGCGCACCAGTCGGAGAACTCCGACTCACTCATGCCGGGCTCGGCATGCCGGTAGTAGTGCGGACACACGGTGTGCATGATCGGGCTGCGGGGGAGGTCGAACGCCTTGTGGAACGCCTCCAGGCCGGTCAGGCTGCCGGTCATGATCCCGGAGCCGTGGTAGCCGCGCCAGCGCGAGATGATTTTCTTTTTCTGGGGCCGCCCGAGAATGTTGTTGTAGTACCAGACCAACTTGATCTGGGTTTCATTGGCGTCGGATCCGGACAAGCCGTAGTAGACGCGGCTCATACCCTCAGGCGCCATGCTGATGATCTTTTCGGACAGCAGGATGGCGGGCTCGCTCGCGTGGCCGACGTAGGAATGGTAATAGGCGAGCTGCTTGGCCTGCTCATAGATGGCATCGGCCATTTCCTGGCGGCCATACCCGATGTTGACGCAGTACAGGCCCGCGAAGCCGTCCAGCGACTTGCCGCCCTCGGCGTCCTCGATGTAGACGCCCTTGCCGCCGGTGACAATCCGGTTCGGGGTCTCGCCGTCCGCATGCTGGCGCATGTGGGTGGAAGGATGGAAAAAATGTGCACGGTCGAGTGCGTGCAGCGCGTTGCTGTTCATCTTGGTCATTGGTCAAACCTTGTATGCATGAATCGTGAATCTTGTGCTGCGAGGGGCGTCAAACCTGAATACAGACGTATTTCAGATCGCTGTATTCATCCAGCCCGTGCGTGGAGCCTTCCCGCCCCAGGCCGGACTGCTTGACGCCGCCGAACGGGATCGGCGGGCCGGTCATCTTCGCGCAGTTGACGGCAACCATCCCGTACTCCAGCGCCGCGGAAAGCCGGTGTACGCGCGACAGGTTGTCACAATAGATGTAGCTCGCCAGCCCGTACTCGGTATCGTTGGCCATGGCCGCGATGTCGTCGCTGTCGTCGAAGGGCGTGACGCCGGCGACGGGGCCGAAGGTTTCCTCACGGTATATGGCCATGTCCGGGGTTACGTCGGCCAGCACGGCCGGCTGGAAGAACAAGACGCCCAGGGGCAGGCGCTTGCCGCCGGTGAGCAGCCGGGCGCCTTTCGACACCGCGTCTTCGACATGCTCCTCGGCTTTTTTGACTGCGTCTTCGTTCATCAGGGGTCCGTAGTCGACGCCCTCGTCCAGCCCGTTGCCGACCTTGAAGGCGGCGGTTTGCCGCGTGAATTCGTCGAGGAACTCGTCGTAGATGTCCCGGTGGATGTAGATGCGGTTGGCGGCCAGGCAGTCCTGGCCGGTGGTCTGGAACTTCGCGGCTATGGCGCCCTCCACCAGGCGCTCGACCCCCACGTCGGGATAGCCGATGAACGGCGCGTGGCCGCCCAGCTCCATGGACATCTTCTTGACGGACTCGGCGCCCTGGCGAAGCAGCACCCGGCCCACCTCGGTGGACCCGGTGAAGCTGAGCGCCCGCACCCGGGTGTTGGCGCACATCTCCCCGCCGATGGCGCGGCCGCTGCCGGTGATGACGGAGAACACCCCCGCGGGGATGCCGGCCCGGTCCGCCAGCTCCGCCAGCGCCAGGGCGGAGAAGGGGGTTTCGTTGGCAGGCCGCACCACCATGGGGCAGCCGGCGGCGAGGGCCGCGGCGGCCTTCCGGGTGATCATGGCGGCCGGGAAGTTCCAGGGAGTGATGCAGGCGGTGACGCCGACCGGCTCGCGATACACGAGCAGCCGGCGGTCCGGCAGGTGGCTGGGAATGGTCTCGCCATTCATCCGCCGGCCTTCCTCGGCAAACCACTTGATAAAGCTCGCGGCATAGTCGATCTCGCCGCGGGAATCCGACAGCGGCTTACCCTGCTCGAGGGTCATGATCCGGGCCAGGTCTTCGCGGTTCGCCAGCATCAGGCGGTACCAGCTCTCGAGCAGCTCGCCGCGCTCCTGGGGCAGCATGGCGCGCCACTGGGGAAACGCGCGCGCCGCCGCATCGATAGCGTCGCGGGTCTCGGACTCGCCCATCAGGGGCACGCTGCCGATCACGCTGCCGTCGGCGGGGTTGGTGACCTCGGTCGTCGCCCCATTGGCGGCGTCCAGCCAGGCGCCGTCCATGTAAGCCTGCTGCCGGAGCAGCCCGGGGTCGGTGAACTGACTGTCGAATGATTGATTCGGTCGGGCTTGAATCATGATTCAGGGAATCTGCCTGGCGTTGAAGGGTTTTTGATCGGATTCAGGGATCCGATCATGCAGCCCGGCAGGGTAGCAATATGGCGGCTGAATAGGGTTTTGTATTCATCCTGCCAAACAAAAAACTCCCCTGATTTGAGCGGCCAGCCTTGGGTATTTTTCTCGTAAAAATGCCTGCAAAATCGTGAATTTCGCGAAGCGAAATCCACCGCTGCGGCCGGGTCTCAAATTCAACTCGAGCGAGGGGCCGGGAGGGAAGTACCTCTCGAGGACGCACGGCCAAAGCAAATGCCATTCGGGGCGGAACCCGTTGGCGCGGAATCCTCAGCTGCTGAACAGTCGCCCGGGTAGGCCTCCGGTGGGTTGGATACCCGCCAGCCGCGCTGTATCCCAGAGACTGACCTGGTTCGCGGTGAGGACGGTGCACCGGAGCTGGTGCTCCAGGGGGTCGATCCAGTGCATGGTGGGGATGGCGGTGTCCGGTATCAGCAGCGCGGCGCCGTCGGGAATCTCCAGGTCCCGGCAGGCGGCGGCCGCGGCTTCCCGGTCCAGCTCGGCGGCGGCCGGGCCCGAATCGATGTCCAGGCATTGCCAGGCATGCGTCCGGATGCCGCAGTCCTCGAGCAGGGTGAAGAAGCGCGAAGTCGTGGCTTCCGGATAGCTGGCCAGGACGGAAACCGAGTCGATGCCGAGGTGTCGCAGCGCCGCCACGAAAGCCAGGGAGGTGCTTGTGGCGGGGCAGCCCAGTATGTCGGCGAGGGACGCTGTCTGCGCGCGGGCGTGCGCCAGCCCGTCTACGAAGCTGCCACTGGTGCAGGCCCAGACCACCGCGTCCGGATCGAGATGCCGCAGCACGCGGGCGCTGAGCGCCAGGTTGTCGAGCTCCCCGGTTCGGCTCAGGTGTTCCGGCGCATGCTCGTCATCGCCGCCGTGGATACGAACGCCCATCAGGTTGATGCGGACGTCCGCACCCAGCTGCTCGCCGTATCGATAGTATTCGAACTCCGCGCCGCAGGGCGGATACAGGATGCCCAGGCGTTTCATTGCACGGCGCTCGTGGATTCGTTTGTGCCGAGGACCTGCTGAATAGGTATGAAGCGGGACTGCTTGACGGCCTTGGTCACGATATATGTGAAGTACCGGTCAATACCGATGTCCTGCGCCAGCATGTCGTCGATCAGGTTCTGATAATGGTCGATGTCGTGGGCAATGATCTTGAGGACATAGTCGACGCCGCCGCCGGTCGCGTAACAGTCGATGACGTGCGGCGCGTCGACCATGGCATTCTCGAAGCGCTCGAAGTCCTCCGCGGCATGATGCTTCAGGGTGATCTCCACCAGCACCGTGGAGAAATTGGCGAGCTTGTCGAGTTGCACCTCGGCGTGGTAGCCGTTGATGATGCCGGCTTCCTCCAGGCGCTTCAGGCGAACCCAGCAGGGGCTGACCGACAGGTTCACTTCGTTGGCCAGCTTCTGCTTGGTAATGCGCCCGTGCTGCTGGAGGACAGACAGGATGCGCAGATCGATGCGGTCGAGTTTGGTCATCAAGCGGATTGTAATCCACTACTCCGATCGATATGCAACTCATTGTGAGCACCGCACCGGTGCCGGCCGCATAGCTCATCGCCCGGGGCGGCACACCGCGCTTGTGCAGGATGCCGGGCGGCGGGCCGCCCCCCCCGGACGCTTGCCCCGGACGGTGGCCGGCTCGACGCTGCTACGTCGTGAACAGCTCGCGTGGAAAGTCGCACATCGCCCGGGCGCCGCTGTCCGTGATCCGGATGGTTTCGCTGATGGAGATTCCCCAGTCCGCCATCCAGACCCCGGGCATGAAATGCAGCGTCATGTCCGGCTCCAGGACCGTTTCGTCGCTCGCCCGCAGGCTGATCGTTCCCTCTCCCCAGTCGGGTGGATACCCCAGGCCGATGGAGTAGCCGCAGCGCGAGTCCTTGTACAGCCCGTGGCGGGTGATCGTGTCGTTCCAGGCCGCATGGATATCCCGCGCCAGGGCGCCGGGGCGCGCGGCCGCCAGCGCCCGGTCGATACCCTCGACAATGACATCGGCGCCGCGCGCCATGTCGCTCGGCGGCACGCCGAGGTAGAGGGTGCGGGTCAGCGGCGCATGGTAGTGATGCCGCACGCCGGATATCTCCACCACCGAGGCGCTGTCGGCGCGGAATGGCGTGTCCCGCCAGGTGACATGGGGGCAGGTGGTGGTTCGCCCGGTCGGCATCAGGGGCATTATGGCAGGGTAGTCGCCGCCGAAGTCCACGGTCCCCGACACCTGGGTTTTGAGAATCTCGGCGGCGACGTCGCACTGGCGCACCCCCGGCTCGATCATGTC
This sequence comes from Gammaproteobacteria bacterium, assembly GCA_041641695.1. Taxonomy (GTDB): domain Bacteria; phylum Pseudomonadota; class Gammaproteobacteria; order Arenicellales; family JAANXG01; genus JAANXG01. The sequence continues at coordinate 5,717 of JBEPXV010000056.1, forward strand.
GATGGCCCGCCGCATGGTGATCGTGGACAGCTTCGCCGCCTGCTGGATGTACTCGATCTCACGCGGCGTCTTCACGGTCCTGATCCAGTTCAGCATCAGCCCCACGTCCACGACCGGGGCGCCGCCCTCGGCGCGCAGGATGTCCAGGTCCCTGCCGGTCAGGTAGAAACTGTCGGCGTCAACGCCAATGGCCCCCCGGGCCGGGGCGTGCTCGCGAATCCGCGTGCAGATGAACGACATGGGATGGCGATCCACCGCGTGGACGTACTCGTCGGGGTAGCCCAGCAGGTGGCCGGGGGGCAGCACCGATGTGAATCGCGCCCCGTTCACATCCTGGGCGCGGCCGATCCACAGGGGCCATTCCCAGTCATGGATAACGACCACGGCCTGGTGGACGTAAAAGGAATAGCCGTCATAGCCGGTCAGGTAATTGATGTTCGCGGGATCCGTCGCCACAAGCACTGCAATTTCCCGGTCCGTCATTGCCCGCCGGACGCGCGCCAGGCGCTCGCGGTATTCGGCAGCCGGAAACGGGGCATGGGATGTGATGTCGCTGTGGTTGCCGGTCATGGACGTCTCCTGTCAGCGCACCTGCAGCATCTCGGGGGTGCGATGAGTCAGGATCTCGCAGCCCTGCGCGGTAAGCAGCGCGGTGTTCGACACGAAGTAGTCTCCCCGGCCGGTGTTGGTGAACCAGGAGTGGAGGTGAAACACCATGCCGGTCTTCAGCTCGAGCGTGCTGCCCGGCCGCAGTGAGGTGACCATGCTGCCGCCGGTCCAGCTCGGCGGAAAGCCGATGCCCACCAGGTAGCCGCAATGATGCCGCCGGTAGGGCTTCAGCCCGGCGTCATCCGCGACCGCCTGCCAGGCCTGGTAGACGTCCCCGCCCGTCGCGCCGGGCCGGGCGGCATCGCAGATCGCCTTCATGCCGCGAGTGGCGAGCCGGGCCGCGTCGTAGGCGGCATCCGGTGCCGTGCCCACGAATACCAGGCGTCCCATGGGGGCCTGGTACTTGCGGCAGGCAGCGCCCACCTCCAGGAATACGGCGTCTCCGTGGTGAAAGACGTCCCCGCGCCACGTGGTGTGCTCTTCGCCCAATCGCCGCGTCGGGCGGATGAAGGGACCGAAGCCCGGGTACTCGCTGCCCGCCAGGATCATCCCCCTGTGGCACTCGGCGGCGACCTCGTAGTCCGTGGCGCCGTCGTGCACCGCCTCGATTGCCGCCAGTGTCCCGGCGTCGGCGGCGGCCGCCGCCCGGCGGGTATACGACTGCTCCAGCGGTGATTGCACCAGCCGTATGCCGTCGACCAGGCCGGAGGCGTCGTGCCACGCGACATCGGGGGTATTTTCCTGCAGACTCTCGGCGACGCGCGCGGTCAGGAACAGGCTGTTCTTCTCCAGGCCGACACGGCTGTCCGCGAGGTGAAGCTGCCGGAGTGCCGCGACTATGGCGTCCGCCGGGTTGCCGTCGTCGCTGAAGCCGATGAACTCGGCGTTGGTGACCTGGTTTTCGTAGGTGATGCGCTCCATGGCCCTTGCTACCAGGATCATGGGGCCTTCGAGCGGCACCAGCAGCGCGTGGCAGGCAAAGAACCCCCAGTGGTCGAGGCTGCTCAGGTAGTAAATGTTCTCCGGGACCGTGACCACCAGGCCCTCCAGGCCGCGCCGCTGCATCTCGGCCGCCACACCGGCGCGGCGGGTGTCCAGCTCCCGGGCCGGGAACGCCGGCATAAGGGGTTCCGGCGGGTCGGCGACGGTTGTGTCGGCTGATGCGGATTCGATCATGGATAAATAAAAGTATACAATACAAAGGAATAAGGTCTCGAAGCCCACCGGAAACGTAGTCACCAGACAGCGAAAACTGCCGTAAAGAGCAACGAATCGAGAATCAATCCAGTATGAATTGTAATTCAAATGTGTACAAACATCGATATGCTCCGCGGGGACCCGAAGGGCGCGGGGCCTCATGAGCCGTGCCAGCCGATCCCGGGCGCCGACCAAGCCCCAAGTGCGCATCGAGCGCATCTACCAGGCATTGCGCCGCCAGATCTGCCTGCTGGATTTCCCGCCCGGGACCGTGCTCCGGGAGCAGGATCTGGCCAGCCAGTTCGAAGTGAGCCGCACCCCGATCCGGCACGTCCTGAACCGCCTGGCGATGGACGGGCTGGTGGAGAGCCGCCAGGGTGTCGGCACCACCGTGACCACCATCGATTTCAAGGATCTTCTGGACATCTATTTTGTCCGCGCCACCCTGGCCGAATCGATCGGCGACTCCGAGCCGCAGGACCCCGGCCCGGACGTGTTCGACGCCCTGGACGCGCTGGCGGCGAAATGCGACCAGCTCGGGGACGAGGTGGACCTGAGGACGTTCGGTGAGATCAATATCGGACTGCACTCGCAGATCCTCGGCATCATTCGCAACCGGCCCCTGAGAGAGATCAGCGACCGGCTGTTCTTCCAGACCGCCCGCATCTGGTTCCAGATTCTGCCGCGCTTCTCCTGGGAGCGGGCGGTAATGGAGCTTCGTCACGAGATCGAGGAGGTGCGCCAGACCATGTCGCGCAATGATCTGAAAGCGGTCGGCCTGGTGCACCGTAATCGCCTGTCCACGGTCATGATTCTCCTGCAGCAGGTGTTGGATGAGGAGGGTGATACGTAATTGGTGACTCGTAATTCGTGATTCGTGTCCCCCTCACCCTGTCCCTCTCCCTTCAGGGAGAGGGGACCCTTCGTTCAAGTGTCGTGTGAATCACGAATCACAAATCACAAATCAATCTGCCTCCAGCACCGCCTTGAGACAC
>JBEPXV010000057.1:0-8498 GCA_041641695.1 Gammaproteobacteria bacterium
TCGGTGGCGTCGGACTGCGCCCGGCGCACCGAGTCGTCGTAATTGCCGTCCACCCGGATGACCTCGGCACCGTAGTCCGCCATGGCCCGGCAGCGGCCTTCGCTCACCTCGCGGTGAACGTATATCACGCAGCGGCAGCCGAATCGTCCCGCCCCCCATGCCACAGACCGGCCGTGGTTGCCATCCGTGGCCGTGGCCACTGTGATGCCCTGTGCCAGCTCCGGGAAACGCCCGGCACGGATATCCGCCAGCGAGAGCTTCTCGCCGGACAACCGGCCGATCTCCTGCCGGAGCAGCTGCTGCACGGCGTACGCGCCGCCCAGCGCCTTGAAACTGCCGGGCGCGAAGCGTGCGCCCTCATCCTTGTAGTACAGCGACCGCACCCCGGCAGACCGGGCGGTCGAGCTCAGCACGTGCAACGGCGTGGGTGCGTAGCCTTTCCAGCTCGCGATCTCCCGCTGCGCCTCGGTGGCCAGGTCCATGCCCAGCACGTCGCTGACTGCCCCGGGACAGTCGCCATCCGGGACGAATCCCGTGTTGTCCAGATGATGGATCTCGGCGGTTTCGAATATTTGTTCCACGCTTTATCTCCCAGGGATAGTTTGCATTCTATGAATCAGGACCTCAGCCACAGGCCCGGCTTCATGCCGGGCCCACCGGCCACCAACCCGCGGTTTATCGCCCGGGCCGTGCCGCGGCTCCAGGCCGGTTTTCAGGTCGGGGCGAGCTGGCTCTCGACCAGCTTTACCCAGATATCGGCGCCGAGGGGCAGCAGTTCGTCGTTGAAGTCGTAGTCCGGGCTGTGCAGGCCGCAGCCTCCCGGACCTTCTCCCCCGTTGCCCAGCAGCAGATAGCAGCCGGGCTTGGCCTGGAGCATGTAGCCGAAATCCTCCGAGGCCATGATGGGCACGCAGTCGTCCACCACGTTGTCATGACCCAGCACCTCGCCGGCGGCCCGGGCCGCGGCGCCCGCCTCCGACTCGCTGTTGATGGTGGCGGCGAATTCCCGGGAGTAGTCCAGACGGCCCCGCACGCCGTGCGCCCGGCAGATTCCCTCGACGATACGGGTCATCGACGCTTCGAGCTGGTCCTGCACCGCCGGGAGAAACGCGCGTGTATCGCCCCGCAATGTCACGCAGTTGGGCAGCACGTTGCGGGTGCCGTCGGTCAGGAACTCGGTGACGGATACGACGGCCTGCTGGACGGGATCGAGGGTCCTGGAAACCACGGTTTGCAGCGCGGATACGATCTCGGCGCCGACGACGATCAGGTCGTCCGCCAGATGAGGCATCGCCGCATGCCCGCCTCGACCCTCGACCACGATCTCGAAGTTGTCTTCGCAAGCCATCACCGGACCGGCCGCCACCGCGGCCCGGCCCACGGGCAGCGCCGGCAGATTGTGGATCGCGTATACGGCGCTCATTTCGAAGCGTCTGAACAGTCCATCGTCCAGCATCGCCAGCGCCCCCCGGCCGTGCTCCTCGGCCGGCTGAAATATGAAATGCACCCGGCCGTCGAAGCTTCCGGACCGCGACAAGCGCTCCGCCGCGCCGAGCAGCATCGTAGTGTGACCATCATGTCCGCAGGCATGCATCGTCCCTTCGTGCACCGATCGATGGTCAAAGCGGTTGCGCTCATTGATGGCCAGGGCGTCCATATCGGCCCGCAATCCGATGCCCCGGGTGCTGGAGCCTTGCTGCAGGACCCCCACGACCCCCGTGCCGCCGAGACCTTCATGGACCTCGATCCCGAGATCCCGCAGCCGCTCGGCGACGATCCGCGAGGTACGCGTTTCCTGGAATCCCAGCTCGGGATGGCGGTGCAAATCGTGGCGGATGGCGCGCATGGTCCGCGCCAGTTCGGTGTCGCTTTTCGTCATTTCTTGTTCTTCGTGCAGCGTGTTTCTATGGAACGGCGTCGATCATCGGCATTTCCGGCCAGGCGCGCTCGCTCAGCCATTGCGCCCCGCCGGGGCGAATGACGATGTTTTCCTCGTGAACCATCCACTGCCCGGGCGCGAACACCATGCCAGGCTCCAGGGTCAGCACCATGCCCGCCTCCAGCGGCGTGTCGTCGCCGGGCATATTGGACGGCCACTCGGTCAATTGCATGCCGAGGCCGTGACCCAGCCGGCCGACGCCGTTGCCCAGCGCGCCGCCGGATTCCAGCACCTCCCACATCACCCGCCACAGGTCGGTGGTGGTCGCTCCCGGCCTGGCCGCCTCGAACCCGGCGTCGGTGGCCCGGTAGACCGTCTCGTAGGCCCGTCTGGCCTGGTCGGAAACCCTTCCGAACGCGTAGTTGCGGTCGAAGTCGCAGAAGTAACCGTCGAATGTCGTGCCGGTATCGATGATCATTACATCGCCGTCCGACACAACCCGGTCACCGGGACCCATGATGATATCGTTGTAGCTCCCCGCGCCCGAAGCACCCATGACGTAGGGCGCGCTGTCCGCGCCCCCTGCGATAACGTCGAGCTTGAACGCCCGGCAGATCTCGCGTTCCGTCATACCGGCGCTGATCCTGCCCGGCAGCGACTCGAATGCCCGCGACGCAATCAGACACGCGGCTTGTACTTTTTCTATCTCGGCCTCGGATTTCACGGCGCGAACGCGCCGCAACAGATCCCGGGCGTCGACGATTGTCCGCTCGTCCAGATTATCCCGCACTCTGGCGAAATCCGCCAAAGGCATGCGCAGATGCGATTCCGCCCCCATCGGGATACCGAGACGTCCAAAGCGCCGCGGCATGCCATTCAAGGCCGAGACCAGCAGCGAAACGCCGTCATCCACCGGATCCGGCGATGACCAGGTGCGCACGTCGTCGAGCCAGGTACCGGCCATGCCCGCAACCCCCACTTCGGGCACCACGGCCACGGGCTTGCCTTCCAGCGGCACTATCAGGAACCACGGCCGCGTCGGGCTTTCCCAGAACTGGGACAGAAACCCCGAGTAATAGCGCACATCCGGCTCGGTTGTTAGCAGCAGGGCATCCAGGCGCTGCCCATGCATCATGCGCTGGGTGGTGGCGGCGCGTTGCTGGTACTCGGATTCGGGAAAGCCCCGACTGGCAAGCAATGACATGCAGCGTCTCGGTCATGTAACGAAGCTACAATATCACGGTTGCCCCCGGAACCGGTCGATGCCGACCGGGCGACGGAGCGATCCCGGCACTCCGCTCAATTGTCGTTGTCGAGCCCGGAACCGGAATCGCGCCGGCCGCGCAGGGATTTCAGGTGCTTGTAGGTATGCCGACGCCGGCGTTGCTGGCGTATCCACGGATAGCCCGTGACAATGTTGAAGAGCAGGAAAGCCGCGATATAAAGGGCCAGCAACAATCCGCGGGCATCCCAGTCGGCGGCCACGAGCTCGTGCATGAAGAATGTATGCAGCACCGTGGACGGGATAAGCCCCACGGTCATGGCGGCCAGGAACAGGGGCCTGGGCACACCCGACAGGGCGGCGCCGAAATTGAGCACGGGAAACGGCAGGGGCATGAAGTTGAGCTGGACCAGCGGCCAGAACGCGAACCGCCGGAAACGCTGCTCGATTCCTCGGGTGCGGTCGCCGGTGACCGCCACCACGAAGTCGCGGCCCAGGAACCTGGCCAGCTCGTAGCTGAGCGCGGCGCCGAGAATCAGGCCGAGGGTGTTGTAGAATGACCCCAGCCAGACTCCGAACGCGGCGCCGCCCAGCAGCAACGGGGTGGTGGGAATGCCGACGGGCGACGCAACGATGAGCAGCCCGATGATGACCAGAGGCATCCACCAGACGCCCCTGAGGGAGGCGAGCAGCGCCATGAGCCCCTGTTCGGTGAAATAGTCGCTGAGGGGCGTGAACAACAGGGCGATCAGGCCGGCGATGACCAGCAGAGCCAGGAGCAGGAATTTCCATTGGCCCGACACCAGGCCCTGTTGCCTGCTCATGCTGTTTCGACGCACGAAACGACGGGCCGCGGACGGAACGGCAGAGGCCCAGGGCAATGACGCGGGTGAAGACCACCGGCTGTTGGCAGCAACACATTGAACATGAAACTACTATCCATTCTGGGTCGGTTCCGGTCCGCGATCGAACAACTTCGAAAAGAATGTGGCTGCCGGGAGTCCGTCGGAGTACAAAACGCCGGTTTTCATGCCGGAAAATGCTTATGGTAGCAAAACCGAAACTGGATTTGACATACGCGCACCGGGTCCGGCCTGAAAGCCGGGGAGACACCATGGGAGCCGCCGAGTGTCCGGCAGATCCCAGCATGGGTTTCCGGCACTCAACGCCCCGCACCAACCGGATCAGCGAAGCATGACAAAGCACTCCCTGCCGGTTGCACTGCTGTTGATCGTGGCGACCACGGTGTCCTGCCTCAGGGCACCGGCCGAGCGCCTCGAATGGCCGGCGGGCCTGCCGCCGCTCAGCCACTACGAGCAGATCTACGAGCGGGATGAGGCGAATCAGGCGGTTCAGACCAGAAGGGAGTACCTCGAATGGGTCGTGCGGTTTTACAAGGGCTGGAAGCTATACCAGGACGGATGGCATTCGACCACGCAGGATGTGCTGTACGGCGTGGACGAAGGCGCCCGGAGAGTCAGAATGAAGAAAAAGATGGCGGCGCTCGGGAAATTGATTTCCGGGGAATGGGCAAAGAACTCCAATGGCCGCCGCATCCGCTCCCGGGAGCTTTCGGTATGGGGACAGGCCCTGGTGAAATCGATGGACCGGGGGTCGGAAGAGCAGCTTATCGACCGTATCAGCCACGACGTGAACGCGTTGCTGTCGGGGCGGCTGGACCCCACCGAAATCGATCTTCAGCGATACGGGAAACCGCGACGGCCGGCTGCCAGGCGCCTGTGAGCCGCTTCGCCTCGCGGTTGCGGACCGTCCTGATCGACATCGTACTGACTGGGAGGTCCGTGCCGGTAGATCTTCTCCGGCTTCGCGCCGGATTGCCGCCGGACGGGCGGGGATCAGCTGTCTGTTCCTAGAACTCTTCTTTCGCCTTGCTCAGGGCTTCTCTCGCGGTAACCAGTTCCTCGCGCAAACTTTCCAGCTGGTCGGAGATGCATTGCTCATACTCGCGAAGCTGTTCCTCGTAATTATCCAGGTCTTCCTCGCACCGGTTGATCTGAAGCATGGTGTCGTATTCGCCGCCCTGGTCGACGCAATAGGGAGCAACGGGCTCGCTGCAGAAACTCTGGGCCGCCGCTACTCCAGGCATTGACAGGCCGCCCAGAACGAGGGACACAAACAACGCATTCTTGCCCGCTGTGACGAGTCTTTGAAGGTCAGGCACGCAGTCACCAGTGGCTGGCTGTAAAAGGTTTGCCCGGAGCTGTTGGTGAGAAGGCACAGCCCCGAAGTTATTGTCAGATGCTACTGTACCGGTGATTTCGCCGTCAAACCGGATAGTCCCGCGATTTGCCGCATTCCGAGCCCGCAACGTGAAAAAGGCGCGTTAACCGGTTGTCGACAACCCGCGTGGGGCGGGCCCGGGACGTCCGGCAATCCCCGGGCGCGGAACCGGCTTCCCCGGCGACGTTTCGCGGGACGTACACCTCCGGGAACCGGCCCCGGCCGGCTGCCATTGGCGTTGTTTTGCGGGTAGAACATCGCGATGCCTCGATGATTTGACAAGGCGCGGGGCGTGGCAACGGGGAATTCATTGGACGTCGGGCTTTCAACCCGACTTGTTATCAGTGGGGTTGAAAACCCATCCTACTCCTCAAAGCGACCCGTGGCGTCACGATCGCGTTCGTATCGTCTCTTGAGCGGAAACGGCGGCAGCCAGGACTCGCGACGGACGACCCAGCTTTCGTAGGTTGGCATCAGCTGGTCAGCGGCATCCAGGGATCCCAGGTTCACCTCGATCTCGTCGGCGGTGCGTGCGAAAACGGAAGAGCCGCAGCGGGGGCAGAAAAACCGCCCGGCGTAGTCGCGTGTTTCGCCATCGATCGTCACCGCATCCTGAGGGAAAACCGCGGATGCGTAAAAAAGCGACCCATGATGCTTGCGGCAGTCGAGACAATGACAAAGGCCGACCCGGTATGGGAGTCCCGATGCCACAACCCGGACGCTGCCGCACAGGCAGCCGCCGGTGAATCGGTTCATATTGCGTCTCCTCCAATATCAAGCGGTCGGAATGACGGACAGTAAGAATATACGATATACCTCGCGGGGAGAAAGCACATAGCGGTATGTTCTTGACGGCACGGAGCGGATCGAGCAGAAGAAAACCTGTCTACCGGATCCATAACTGCTTGTTTGAGGGAGGGGTAGTTGGGGCTCGGCATCGAGGTGGACGAACTGGAGCGGAGACTGGCCGGGCGCGATACCCCTACCGGTAGTGTTCGCACCCCCACCACCAACACCCTGCTCAATGGTCCGCTAGGGCCGATCCTGGGCCGCTTCCGTCGCGTGTATCCGGGTATCCGACTGGAAGTCGTCACCGGCAATCCTTCTTCAGCCTGAGCCGGCGCGATAAGGAGCTCTTGGGTGTGCCGGTTTCGCGCACGCCATCCTGTATGCCGAGACCGTAGTAATCCCGCTCCAGCAGTATGGCCACGCCCGCCTCCAGTCAATTCCCTCCGTCCCATTTTCCACTGCCCGCCTCACATGGGGGGCATGCTCTGCAGCATCTGCTGCTGGTTCTGCATCATCTGGTCCATGAGCATCTGCATACTGTCCATACGCTGCTGCATCATCTGCATACGACGCTCAAATTGACCGGGCGCGCCCTGCATGGGCATCTCCGAGGCTCCGGGCCCCGGACCCTGTCCGCCCGGCATGCCAGCGCCCGGTGCGGGCATGCCGCCCATCATTCCAGAGCCCATCATGCCGCCTTGGGCGCCCATCATGCCGTGCATCATCTGCATCATGCCCTGCATGCTGTTCATGTGGCTCTCGAGCAGTTTGCGGCGCTCCGCCGGGTCGTCGGACTGGTGAATCCCGGCCATCTGCTGCTGCATGGCCTGCATCTGCTGCATCATGGGCATCTGCGCCATGCCGGCACCGCCGGGCTGCATCATCTGCTGCCCCATGCTTTGCTGCGATCCCATACCGCCCTGGCCGGCGGCCAGGGCCAACGGGCCGGCCAAAGCGAGTGACACTGCGACTGCCAACAACTTCTTTTTCATGATCATCTCCTGTGCAGGATTGAATTGATTGGTACTGTATCCGGGCTTCGAGCGCCCGAATGCGTGTAAAGGCGAGCGTGACGGACGGCATGTCACTGCTCGTCAAGAACAACCATCTGGTGACCTACCCCGCGAATCGGGATCTCTCCCAGGACCCGCAATTCCTGTTGATCGACGACCCAGACGCGGGGCGCTTCCCGGCTCGAGACGTACAGCTTGCCGGTGCCGTCGACGACGGTGAGGTGATAGGGTGCGGGCGCCAGATCCATGGCACGGGAATCGCCGGTATCCAGGTCGATCACTACCAGCTTGTCGTCATCCTTGACGCTAACGTAGAGCCGCGTCCCGTCATCCGACAGATCGATCCCGTGAGGACCCCTGCCCACCTGATATCGATTCACGACTTCGCCGCCGGCCGTGTCCAGCTCGACGACCGTTCCATCGCCGGTCTCAACGATATAGAGCGAGCCGCCGTCCGGCGACAGCACCATGTGCTCCGGCGCGCCGCCCACCATCACATTGCGGCGCACGATCCAGTGCGCGGTGTCGATCTCACTGATCGTATCGTTGCCGCTGTTACTGACCCAGATCCTGGAACCGTCCGCGTTGGCGACGGCGTAGTTGGGAACGGGACCCGTGGCGATATGCTTGATCAGGGCACCGGCCGTCATGTCGATGACGCTCACCCCGCCGCTGGTGGGGTGCGTGGATACGCCGTAGCGCCCGTCGGGCGTCACCAGCGCGTGATGAATGAATCCGGGCACGGTGATCTGCTTCAGGATGCGCCGTTGCGCGGTGTCGATCTGGTAGGCGACGCCGGCCGAGGACGCTTTGGACAGGATCTGCCCGGCGCCGCCTCCCGACCCACCGTGGTGGGCGTTGTGGTCCGCCTCGGATATACCGGCTGGCTTGTCCGGGACGCTGCCGGATTCGATGGGATTCAGACTCCCGGCAAGCGCCATGGACCCGGATCGAGCGGCGGCGAGCCCGTGCGTGTTCTCGACACCCGCAATCTCGCCGACGACCGTGTCGTCGGCGCTGTCTATGATCAACACGACGCCGGCCTGCCCGGTCGGCATTAGAACCTGGGGAGCGGCAGGGGCCGCCATGGGGGACGCAGCCACGACAACCGTGGCAACCACCGACAACGCGCCGTTTCGAAATTCGTGATACTTCATCTCTGGATTCCTCTGACAGGCCGCGGGACGTTCACCGTGAGCGGCCATTGAACACTGCGTTCGGCGCCTTGGAGTCACCAGGGTGCGAAACGCCGGGATTCTGAGGCCACGACGGGCGAAAACCCGACGCGTCCTCACCGCGAGTTGAGCTAAGAGAAGTGGGGAATCAGCAGGCGGCTGTAGAGGAGATAGAACGG
>JBEPXV010000058.1:0-8488 GCA_041641695.1 Gammaproteobacteria bacterium
CGCTTGAACGCGGCGCTGCAGAAGGCCAAGCGCATATCCCGGAAGCAGCTTCAGCAGTTGAACAAGTCCCAGGACGAGCCGTCGGCCCGCTCCCACATCAGCGTGCACATGCGCGGCCAGATCACCCTTATACCGGTGCCGGACATCGTGTATTTCATGGCGGACAACAAGTACGTCACGGTGCGCACGGCCAACGAGCAGCACCTGATCGAGGATTCGCTGGTGAGCCTGGAAGAGGAGTTCAAGGACCACTTCCTGCGTATTCACCGCAACGCGCTGGTGGCGGTGGATTACATCCGCGGTATCGAGAAGCAGCCCTCCGGCCGGTGGCGCGTGGTGCTCAAGGGCGTGGACGAGAAGCTCGACGTCAGCCGCCGCCATACGCCGTCGGTGCGCCGCTGGACGCGGCGATGAGAGCGGGCGGCACGCCGAACACCGCCACGCTGCTCTCCCCGTGACCGTGCTGAGGATTGCCACGCGCAGGAGCCCGCTCGCCCTCTGGCAGGCGAAATGGGTGGCCCGGGGTCTGGAGCGGCATCACCCGGGGCTGGAAACCGAGCTCGTTGAAATGACCACCTCCGGCGACCGGATACAGGACCGTCCCCTGGCAACCGCCGGCGGAAAAGGCCTGTTCCTCAAAGAGCTGGAGCACGGGCTGCTTAACGGCGATGCCGACATCGCCGTACACTCCATGAAGGACGTCACCGTCACGGTCCCCGAGGGCCTGCACATCCCTGTCCTGTGCCCGCGCGAGGACCCCCGCGACGCCTTCGTGTCCAACCGCTTCGCGTCCCTCGACGACATGCCGCGCGGCGCCGTCGTCGGCACATCGAGCCTGCGGCGTCAGACCCAGGTCAAGCACCGCTACCCGCATCTGGAGGTGCTTACCCTGCGCGGCAATGTCAACACCCGGCTGGCCAAGCTCGACCGCGGCGAGTTCGACGCGATCCTGCTTGCCGTGGCGGGCCTTCTTCGGCTGGAGATGCAGGCCCGCATCCGCCAACGCATCGACCCGTCCGCCCTGTTGCCGGCCGTGGGCCAGGGGGTCATGGGCATCGAGTGCCGTGTCGGCGACGACTCGACCCGGGAGCTGATCCGGTGCCTCAACGATGCGGACAGCGAAACCGCGGTAATCGCCGAGCGGCGAGTCAACGCTGCGCTGGACGGCGGCTGCCAGGTCCCGATCGCCGCCTATGCCGATACGCCGGCGCCGGACCGCCTGCGGCTTCGCGCCCTGGTGGGCACACCGGACGGGCACACGCTGCTCACCGCCGAGGATGATGACGCCCCCGGCCGGGCGGATGCGCTGGGCGCGCGCGTCGGGCAATCCCTGGTCGACCAGGGGGCGAAGAGCATTCTCGATGAGGTTTATGCCCACGGCTGACGGGCGGCTCGCCGGCGTCCGCGTCCTGGTCACGCGACCGGCCTCCCAGGCAGCCGACCTGACGGCGCTGATTCGCGCCGCGGGTGGTGAGGCGATCGTGTTCCCGACCCTGGCGATCGAGCCCCTCGCGCCGGACGCCGCGCAGGTCGGGAAGCTGGCGGCCTGTGACACGGTGATATTTGTCAGCGCCAATGCCGCCCGACACGGCTTTCCGGTGCTGCGCGATCTGGACGGCACCGATCGCCGCGTGATCGCCGTCGGCAACGCCACCCGGCGAGCGCTGGAGGCACTGGGTTGCCGGGACGTGGACACGCCGGCCGGGGACCAGGGCTCCAGCGAAAGCCTGCTCGCGTCGCCGGCACTGGCAAACGTCACGGGCCGGGCGATCTGCATCGTGCGCGGCGCGGGCGGCCGGGAGGTGCTGCGGGAGGCGCTGACGGCCCGCGGCGCCGCGGTCTCGTACCTGGAATGCTATCGCCGGGTACTGCCGCCGGAGCCCGACACGGCGGCGCTCGTCCGGGCGCTCGACGACGGGCACCGGGCACTGGTGATCTCGGTCACCAGCGTCACCGGTCTCACCAATCTGCTCCGGCTGACGCCCGATGAGCATCTGCCGCGGCTCCTGGCGCGGCCGCTGGTGGTGATCGGGAGCCGGCAGCGAAGCGCCGCCCTGGAAAACGGCTGGCTCGGGCCGGTGCTCGAGGCCGGCGCCGCGGACGCGAAAATCGTCGAAACCATCGCTGACTGGCGTCATCAGACGTAGCAATTCATTGTGGTACAGTTGAGCGATACGCTTTTACGCCGTGTGAGACACCATAGATGACGGACGAGAACGCTTCGAATTCCGGGACCAGTGCTGAAGGACAGCCCACCGCGCCGGCCGCGGCGGAAACCCCTCCCCCTCCCAGGGCAAGCGGCGGCGGCAAGGCACTCGCCGTTATCGCACTGATCCTTGCCCTCGCCGCGGCGTCGGTAACGGGCTACCTGTGGTACCAGGTCCAGGTGGAGCAGCGCCTGTCGCAGAGCGAGGCGCTCTCCGACATCCGCGACACAGTGCGCACCGCCAACGTGGGTGTGACCGCCCTGGAGAAGGAAGTCGCTTCGCTTCGCGAGCAGCAAAGAGACCTTGCCGACCGGATCGACTCGCAGATCGCGGCGCGTCTAGACGAATTGAGCTCGCAACAGGATGCGCTGGCCGAGCGCAGCGACGCATTGTCCGCCTCCATTGAAAAAGTTTACGAAGACCTGGACCGGAGCCTGGACTCCTGGGCGCTGGAGGAAGTTGAGCAGCTCCTGCGCATCGCCAATCACAGCCTGCAGCTGAGCGGTGACATCGACACCGCCATTGCCGGTCTCGAGTTGGCGGACAAGCGTCTCGAGGAGCTTGCCAATCCGGCGTTCCTTCCGACCCGCGAGCGGCTGGCGGAAAACATTGCCGCGTTGAAGGGTATGGATCCCGTGGACACGGCCGGGTTGTCGCTGCGTCTGGCGGGCATGGCGGCAAAAGTCGAGGACCTGCCCCTGGACGAGACCACCCAGCGCGCCGTAACCGGCGATGCGGGAGAGCGGTCCGATGCCGAAGGCGGGCCGGAGGGCGAATCCAGCCAGTGGCTCGAGGCTGGGGGCGAGCTGCTGCGGGACCTCAGGAAACTGGTGCGCATCCAGAACATCGAGGAGCCGGCCAAACCCCTGCTGGCTCCCGAACAGCGCTACTTTCTCCATCACAACCTGCGTCTGATGTTTTCCGGGGCGCAGATCGCCGCACTGCGCGGCGACACCGGGACGTTCCGGCAGAATCTCGAGCAGGCCGCGGGCTGGATCCGTGACTACTTCGACACCAAGCACCAGGGCGTCCAGAAGCTCCTGAGCGACGTCGAGAGCATGAGTGCCACGGAGCTCAGTCCGGAGCTGCCGGACATTTCGGACAGCCTGAACGAGCTGCAGCAGGCCAAGAGAAGGATGGCATCGCAGTGACCGCGCTGCTGCTCGTTCTGGTCACGCTGGCGCTTGCGGTCGCCGCGGCGCTGTTCTTCATGGACGATCCCGGCTACGTCCTGATCACCCTGAAGCCGTGGAGCGTGGAGGTATCCCTCGCCCTGTTCGTGGTGTTCCTGGCGGTCGGCTTCCTCGTTCTCTACTTTGTCATCCGCGCGCTGGTTCGCATGTGGACCTCGCCCCGCGCCCTGCGCGAAGCGAGCCAGCGGCGGCGCGAGGGCAAGGCGCGGCAGCTGCGGTCGAAAGGCATGCTGGAGCTCATCGAGGGCGACTGGGGCAGGGCGGAGAAGCATCTGTTGAGCTATCTGCCCTACGCCGACAACCAGGCATTGAACTACATCGGCGCCGCCCATGCCGCCCACAGCCAGGGCAGGCTCGAGGCCCGCGACGCTTATCTTCAAAAGGCCCGGGACGCGGCGCCGTCGCACAGCCTGGAGATCGGCCTCACCCAGGCGCTGCTGCAATACCGCGCCGGGGAGCACCAGCAGGCCCTGGAAACCCTGGAGCCGCTGCGACAGCGCAATCCCAGGAATGCCAAGATCCTGGGTCTGACGGTCAAGACCTGCGAGGAGCTGGGGGACTGGCACAAGTTGATGGAGCATCTGCCCGCAGCCCGCAAGCACCACGCACTGCCCGAGCGGGAGCTGGACCGGCTCCAGAAGGTCGCGGCGCTCAAGGTGCTGCAGCGCGCCGAGCCCGAGCGCCTGGAACAGGCCTGGAAGCACCTCCCGAAAGCGGAACAGACTGATACTGATCTGCTCGCGGCGTACGCGGAGAGACAGATTCAGCTGGGCCGCATGGACGAGACCGAAACCCTGTTGCGCAAGGCCATCAACCGCAGTTGGGAGCCGGCCTGGGTCAGATTGTACGGCCGCGTTGTCAGCGGCGACCTGTCGTCGCAGCTCAAGACGGCCGAGCAATGGGCCGCGCAGCATCCGGACGATCCGGAACTGATGCTGGCGCTGGCCCGCATCTGCCTGAATCACGAGCTCTGGGGCAAGGCACGCTCGTACCTGGAGGCCTGTATCGGCGCCGGCGGCACCGTGGAGGCCTACGAGGAGCTCGGCCGTTTGCTGGAGCAACTCGACGATCCGGACAAGGCGCTGGCCTACTACCGGGACGGCCTGAAAAAGGCCTCCGCTCCGGCGACACCGGCCACCCGGCAGCTCGAGCACGTGAAACGCTACGAGGATTTCGAGTAAGCGGGCCGGCGGCTCAGCCCCCCGACGCCTCGAACCGCCGCCGGTCCCGAGCTGATCCCGACTGTCCACTCGCGGCATCACCAGGTAGCGGACCCGGCGGGGCGGGGCGCACTGGACTGCCTGTTGCTTCCCGGGCATCACTGCACGCGTTGCGCCGCGATCTCGAGGTTCAGCTCGACGCGATCCCTGACCCGCAGCGCGCCACCCAGTACCGTGAAAGGCTCGATGCCGAAGTCGCTCTGGTGCAGTTCGAGCCGCGCCCTGGCGAACAGGCTGTCCCCATCGTAGGCCAGGGATACCGGCGTCGTCACCCGCCGGGTGGTGTCCCTGATGGTAATAGCCAGCGTCACGTTCGGCGCCTCCCACGGCCCCTCGATCCCGGCGGAGCTGACGGTGATATACGGGTATCCCGCGGCATGCAGGATCTGCTCACCCAGCATGTTGTCGCGGGTCCGGGAACGGGCATCATCGGATATGTCCGATCGGAACTCCCGCCCCTGGCTGCGCCGCAGCGCCGGCGGGTCCACCACCGCGCCGGCGACGGGCACCGCCAGGTCGAATTGCGAGCCGGCCGGGTCGTCCGCAAGGTAAACGTCGCCCCGGACTCCGGGAAACAATACCACGTGATTGTGGCCGAGCTTCGCCATGCTGCCGCCGCGATAAACACGGGCGTAGACGCGTGTGCCTTCGTCGGTGACCCGGTAGCGCGCCGCCCCCGCCACTTCGCGATCCGGCAGGGGCGGCTCACCGGCCGGCCTCTCCACCACCGGCGCCGGCGCACAGGCGGCCAGCGCCACCATGCAGACGAGGCCGGCCACCGTCGTCAGCGACGCGGCGGCACGGCGCATGTCACGCAGCGGGAACGTCGTAGGAAAACTCGAAGGAGTCATAGAACAACTGGTCCTCGGGCAGCCCGTGCCCGGCAAACGATCTTTTCAATGCCTCGATCATGGGCGGCGGCCCGGAGGCGTAGACCTGGTGGCCGGACAGGTCCGGGTAACTGCGCGTTACCGCCTCGTGGACCCAGCCCGTCGCACCTGTCCACATGTCGTTCTCGCCGGGCTCCGAAAGCACCGGAGTGAAGGCGAAGTTGTCGTGGCGCTCCTGCCAGGATTCCACGAGCTCCCGCATATACAGGTCATGCTCCGCGCGCACGCCCCAGAACAGATGCATGGGCCGCTGGATTCCCTCTGCGAAGGCCTGTTCCAGGATCGCTTTGATGGGCGCGAAGCCGGTGCCGCCGGCCACCAATATGATCGGCCGGACATCTTCGCCGTCGCGCAGGAAGAATGTGCCGAGCGGCCCCTGGAACCGGAGCAGGTCGCGCTCCTTCATACCCTCAAAGATGTAGTTGG
The DNA here is from genome assembly GCA_041641695.1 of Gammaproteobacteria bacterium. Taxonomy (GTDB): domain Bacteria; phylum Pseudomonadota; class Gammaproteobacteria; order Arenicellales; family JAANXG01; genus JAANXG01. Next base: position 5,937 of record JBEPXV010000058.1, read on the forward strand.
TGAAGTACCCGTCCGGAACGCGCCTGACGTGAAGCTCCAGGATGCCTTCCTCGCCGGGGGGGTTGGCGATGGAAAAGCTGCGCCGCCGGCCGTCGCGCATCAGCAGGTCGATGTACTGACCGGGCAGGTAGTGGAAGCGCTGGTTCCGGGGCAGCATTACGCGCAGCTCCATGACATCATGGGCCACCGGCGTCATCGCCACGACCCGGCATGGGAGCAGTTTGATTTCAATCTCCTCGGACAGCGCGACCTCGCGCGCCTCGACCTCGAGATCGCACAGCGGCTGGGCCTGGCACAGCAGCGCATAGCCCTGCTCCCGCTCAGCGGCGGTCAATGCCTGTTCCTGATACTCGCCGTAGTCCACCTCGCCGGACACCACCCGCCCCTTGCAGGTTGCACAGGAGCCAGTGCGGCAGCTGTACGGCAGAATGATGCCCTGGCGCAGGGCCGCGTCGAGAACGGATTCTCCGGCGAGCACTTCGAGCTCGGTACCGCTGCCTTTCAGCCGTACGGTGAATGTCCGGGACTCGCCGGCGTTGCTCTCGTCGCTCATGTTCGCACTGATCGGTTGACTTTTTGAATGATACGCCCCGCCGGAGCAAGGGCCGTGGCGGAACGGGGCGCTCTCCGGGCTGGACGCAGTTTCCTTTATACTGCCATCTCCGGCGCGGGCCGGTTATCCAGGGGAGACCCCGACTGTGTCACAAGCTCCCCGCGGTTGTCGAAACCGGGAATGAATCATGTTTCCTACTTGCCGTTCCATACTCTGGGCGCAGACGCGAGATTCAAGCCGCTAGTGCCCGAGCTGCCCGAAGTCGAGATCGTTCGCCGCGGTATAGAGCCCCATGTTACCGGACGCCGCGTTGCCGCCGTGCGTATACGCGAGCCCCGTTTGCGCTGGCCGGTGCCGCGACGAATCACCACAGAGCTCCCGGGGCGGATCATCGATCGCGTCACACGCCGCGCCAAGTACCTGCTGCTGGGGATCGGCCGCGGCCATCTGTTGATCCATCTCGGCATGTCCGGCAGCCTGAGGATCGTCCCGGAGCCGCGTCCCCCGCAGAAGCACGACCATATCGATATCGAGCTCGAGAGCGGGGTCTGCCTTCGATTCCGCGACCCGCGCCGGTTCGGCAGCGTGCTGTTCACGACCCGGCCGCCGGAGCGCCACCGCCTGCTGCGCGGCCTGGGCCCGGAGCCGCTGTCCGACGCCTTCGATGGCGCCTACCTCTACGACCGGTCACGGGGACGCAGGGTTTCCGCCAAGGCGTTCCTCATGGACAGCCGCACCGTAGCCGGGGTCGGCAATATCTACGCCAACGAAGCCTTGTACCGGGCCGGCATCCACCCCGCGCGGCCCGCCGGCCGCGTCGGCCGGGACCGGTACGATGCGTTGGCGGCCGCGGTGCGCGAGACTCTCGTCGATGCCATCAGCCGCGGCGGCTCGAGCCTGCGTGATTTCACGGACGAGAATGGCAGCCCGGGTTACTTCGTGCCGCTGCTCAAGGTGTATGATCGCGAAAGCCTCCCCTGTGACGGCTGCGGGCGCGGCATTCGCAGGCGTGTCATCGGACAGCGGGCCAGCTACTATTGCACCCACTGTCAACGCTAAGGCATCGCAAGTTCAAGCGTTTGATCACAAGTAGAATGTAACTGGCTGGATTTACATGGGATTTTTGCAAAAGTCAGGATATTGGGCTATAAACCAATGAGGAACCGAGGGCAAACGCCCGAACGGGAATGGGGGTTGGCGCGCACAGGCGGGCCGCTGACGCACGGCGGGAGACGCCTGGGAAGGAAGCAACCCGGGTGATGGGGCGGCTCGACATCGCCCCCGCACCGGAGAAAACGAGGGACGCCCGACAGGGCGCGGGATCAAAAATGATAGAAACTCAAATTGAACGCGAATTCGACGTCTACAGCAACTGGCGCCAATCCGTCAAAGGCGCCATCCAGGAATACCGGGACTGGCTGCAGGATCAGAACCTCGGTGATATGGACGTCGAGGAGCGAATCAACCAGCTCATCAACACCCTCAACGACGACAAGCTGTATGTAGCTTTCGTCGCGGAGTTCTCGCGGGGCAAGTCCGAGCTCATCAACGCAATATTCTTCGGCCATCTGGGCCAGCGCATCGTGCCGTCCGGGGCGGGCCGCACCACCATGTGCCCCACGGAAATCCAGTACACCGCCGAATGGGAGCCGTGTTTGAAACTGCTGCCCATCGAGACCCGGGAGAACGACACCACGATCACGGAGTACAAGAAGTACCCCGACGAGTGGGACACCCTGCCGCTGGACCCCAGCGACGCCGACAGCACCGCGCAGGCCATGAAGCAGCTCACCGAGTGCAAGTTCGTGGACCGGGAGCGCGCCGAGGCCCTGGGGCTGACGGTGGCCACGGACGATGCGCACGACGACGGCATGCGGATGAACGAGCGGGGCCATATCGAGATTCCCCGCTGGCGGCACGCGATTATCAACTTTCCGCATCCGCTCCTGGAGAAGGGCCTGGTCATACTGGATACGCCGGGTCTCAATGCCCTGGGCGC
>JBEPXV010000059.1:0-8448 GCA_041641695.1 Gammaproteobacteria bacterium
TGAGCTCGGGCGACACGGCGGCTGCCACGACAGCCGCCCGCAACACTTTCAACTTCAACAAGGACGAGGGCAACGAAGGACTCACCGAGATTGCCGACACCGACGTCGACGTCGAGTTCTCGGACACGCTGGTACCCTGGGCACCGGCCAGCGGAACGAATTTTGTCCGCGTCTCGGTGGATAACTTCACTCTCGCAAGCTTCCTGATCTCGGTAGTGGGTATCGACGAAAAGCCCGTTGCGGCGAGCGCTACCGCTGGACCGGCTCCGGCCCAATGTCCCACCCTGTTCCCGCTTCTCGCCTGCGGCGATCCGGATGACCCGCCGAACTATGGCTATGAAACCGGCGACCAGGTCGTATTGAAGACTCACGCGGGCGGCTGCCCGGAACCCGCCACCGACGACAACCCCGATCCCTGCAACGGGCCGGGCAATTTCAACGTGCTGGACGTCGGCTCCGGGGCCGACGCCGTGCGCGACGCGATCTGCGGCATCGGGGTGCACGAGTGCGTTGAATCCGGCGACATTATCGATACCGAGCCGGGCAACATGGTGGGTCCTGTCGGCTCCGCCATCAACGCGATGTTCCAGGACTACCAGGGCGGCCTGACTGCCGAAAGCTGTCCCAATTGGGATACGAATATCACCGAGTACGGGTCGGGGACGGCGCCGTTCTTCGACGACTACAGCAATGCAACCCCGGCCCCCAACCAGGCGCGGGTCATCGCGGTTCCAGTCGGAATCTGCACCGAGGACGAGGGAGGCAAGAAGATCGTGGAATTGCTGGGTCAGAAATGCTTTCTGGTCACGCGCAAGGCGGAAAAATCCGGCAACACCCAGTACGTCTATGGCGAGTTCCTGGGCGACGATGATGCATGTCTGACTGACAGCCATATTTCTCCGGATCCGACCGCCACCGCGGGCGGCCCGGTGATCATTGTGCTGTACAAAGACCAGGTGATGGATGACGGATAATGGGGATGCGCCATTTCACCGCCAAAAGACCTGACAGGCAGCGCGGTCTCGCCGCGGTGGAGGCCGCCATCGTGCTGCCGCTGTTGTTGCTGTTGTTCCTCGCCGCCGCCGAACTGGGCCGTGCGTTTTTGCATCACAACACGCTGTCGAAGAGCGTACGCGACGGTGCAAGGTATCTGGCCGCTAATGCCGTGGATGACTTCACGAGCACTATTGACGTAACCCCGGAGACGGAAACCAGGTCGAAGAATCTCGCCCGCTACGGCAATATCCACGGCACTGGCAGTACCCTGCTGCCGGATTATCTCGATGGGCACCTCGCGGTCGATATACCCGATGCCGAGCACGTCACCTTGGTTGCCAACTACCCCTTCCAGCCGATGCTGTTCAACACCTTGCCCACATTCGGTTACGGCGACGGCGTGAATCTGCTGTTCACCATGCAGGCGTCGGTCACCATGAGGGCCATGCAGAAATGAATGGCGGATTGTTACACAAACGACAGCAAGCGGGCGTGACCACGGTGGAATTTGCCGTGGTGGGGGCGGTGTTGTTGTTGGCGGTATTCGCGGTCATCGAATTCGGGCGCCTGTTGTGGACCTGGGAATCACTGGCCGAGGCGACCCGCCGGGGCGCCCGGGTAGCGGCGGTGTGCCCGGTCGATCATGCCTCCATTGCCAACGTGGCGGTGTTCAATGACCCGGGGAACAGCGGCGCGAGCGCGATTCTGGCTGACCTGACCACTGACCACGTCGCTGTGACCTATCTCGACCGGGACGGGAATATCGTCGGCGACCCGATGAATAACTGGTGCCAGATTGAATACGTGCGGGTTCAGATTACAGGCTACGTCTTCAACTTTGTCGTTCCCATGGTCGGGTCGTTCCTGAACGCCCCCGAGTTCGAGACGACCCTGCCCGCCGAGAGTCTCGGTCTCGTCCCGGGCGTCGGGTTCGAGTGCTTCGGCGCCGCCTCGGCGACCCCGATTTGCACCTGACTGAAGCTTCAGGAAATGTGAAATGGTTATGCCACTTAAAGTTTTGATTGTCGGCCATTCCAGAACGACCATCGAGTCGTTTCAACAGGTGCTGCGTCAGCGATCAGATGTAAAGAGCGCGATCCGCTTGCTGACAAACGGCCACGTAGATCCACTGCACGGGGTTCGGGACCTTCCCGACGTTCTGGTATTGCAGGTGAGCCACAACTGGGAAGATGAGTTGGAGGCGCTGAACGCGAGACCGCCGGCTGCTCGTCCCGCGGTGCTGGCGGTGGGGCCCAGTGACGACCCGAAACTCCTGCGCCGGGCCATACGGACGGGTGTCCGTGATTTCCTGACGGTTCCCGTCGATCCCACGGAGGTCGTCTCCGTCCTGGAAAGAATCCGGAACGAAAATCGATCCTCCCAGGCTGCTGCACCGCACCGCCTGACCGCGGTGTTGAATGCCAAGGGCGGTTCCGGGGGGACGCTGATAGCGAGCAACCTGAGCCATATCATGGTGGAGGAGTTGAAGCTGCGGGTGGCGCTGGTGGATCTCGATCTGCAATTGGGTAACTCGGCCTTGTGCCTGAATCTGAACCCGAAAATCGGTATCAGGGAGGCGTTGGGTGCCGCCCAGGAAATCGACTCGGTGGCGCTGCGCGCCTATATGACCCGGCACAAGAGCGGCCTGGACGTGCTGGCGGTTCCCTCACAGGCATTTATCGAGCCGCAGACCGTTTCCGCCGAGCAGCTTGATCAGGTATTGACGGTAATCGGGCAGAACTATGACCACACGGTCGTCGACGTACCGCGCTCCATTGATCCCGTGACCCTGTCAGTGCTGGCGAGGGCTGATCGGATTCTGCTGGTGCTGCAGCAGCATCTTTCGAATCTGCATGATGCCAAGCGCCTTGTGAATACACTGCGCTCCTATAACGAAGATCTGGAAGGAAGACTGACGGTGGTCATCAACCGGTTCCAGAAAGCCGCCAGTATCGGCGTTCGTGACGTCGAGAACGCGCTCGGGGTGGACTATCACGTGGAGCTGCCTAACGATTACAAACGGGTCTGCCAGGCGGAAGATCTGGGCGTTCCCTTGTATACCCACGCAAAGTCGGCGCCCGTCAGCAAAGCGCTGCGCAGCCTGGCCCGCAACCTGTCCGGCGTCCTGCCGGCGAAGCGGGGGTTGTTTGGACGCATGTTCCGCGAGCAGTCATCGAAGCCGCGAGCCAAAGAGTGGACACAATCATGAATATGTACGAATTCGATCCGACCCGCGCCGGCGCAACAGTGGCGCCAGCCGGCGGCAGCAACATCAGGTCCGCGAAAGAGCAGGAGATACTTCAGGTCCTGCACCACAAGCTGATCAGAATGATGGATCTCTCGGTGCTCGGCACCATGGATGCGGATCAGGCCCGCCGCAAGATTCGCGAGATCGCGGAAGGAGTCGTCGTCGACGAGGCGCTGCCCCTGAGCCTCGAGGCCAGGCAGCGGGTCATCAAGCAGGTGGCCGACGAGATACTGGGTCTTGGGCCGCTGGAGCCGCTGCTGGCGGACCCCACGATATCGGATATTCTGGTGAACTCGGCCGACACGGTCTATATCGAGCGCAATGGGCGCCTGGAGCGGGCGGACACAACCTTCCAGGATGACGCCCATTTGCTGCACATCATCGATCGCATCGTTTCCAGCGTGGGACGGCGTATCGACGAATCCTCACCCATGGTTGACGCCCGGCTCAAGGACGGTTCGCGGGTGAACGCCATCATTCCGCCGCTGGCGCTGGACGGCCCCATGCTCAGCATTCGCCGGTTCGCGGTGGATCCCCTGAAGATGGACGATCTTATCCGGCTCGGGACCCTGCAGCCCGCGGTGGCTGAGCTGCTGGCCGGCATCGTCAAGGCGCGTCTGAACGTAATCATATCCGGAGGGACGGGCTCCGGGAAAACCACGCTCCTGAACGTACTGTCGGGATACATCCCCGAGGGGGAGCGCATCATAACGATCGAGGACTCGGCGGAGCTTCAGTTTCAGCACGATCATCTGGTCCGCCTGGAGACGCGTCCCCCGAACGTGGAAGGCCGGGGGCACGTGACCCAAAGGGACCTGGTTCGCAATGCGCTGCGCATGCGCCCCGATCGGATCGTCATCGGCGAGGTAAGATCCGTCGAGGCTCTGGACATGCTCCAGGCAATGAACACCGGACACGACGGGTCGCTGACCACCATACACGCCAACACGCCGCGCGACGCCCTCACCCGTGTGGAAAACATGGTGTCCATGGCCGGCCTGGAAATTCCACTTACATCGGTGCGCACCCAGGTTGCATCGGCGGTACACGTGGTGCTCCAGGTCGAGCGCATGGACGACGGCAGCCGCAAGCTCGTGAGCCTCCAGGAGATCAACGGCATGGAAGGGGACATTGTAACCATGAGCGAGATCTTTACTTTCGAGCGCACCGGGGTCGGCGCGGACGGCACCGTGTCGGGATCGTTCCGCGCGACGGGCATCATTCCCGGCTTTTACGATCGCCTGCGCCGTCGCGGAATCGACATAGGTCGCGAGATATTCGACCCGCGACAGTCGGTCGAGGAGGACATAGCATATGGATGATTTCCTCCTTCTTTTCCTCATCCTGGTGTTCGTTGCGGCCTTTCTGTTCCTCGAACGGATACTGGGGCTGGTCGTCGGGCCGCGGCGGGCCGAAGCCAGGCAATTCAAGCAGCGCCTGCAGTTTGTGGCGCAGTCGCAGCACAGCGGCGCCGCCGCCGTATTGCTGAGGGACGCCCGATTGGACTCCAATTCGGTCCTGAGCTCGTGGCCGGGCATGGCCGCCCTGAATCGACGCTTGCGCGGGTCGGGGTGGAAGCTCACCGCAACCCAGGCTGTCGCGATAAGTCTGGCACTCGGAGCGGCGGGGTTTGCCGTGTGCGTGTATCTGGTCGGCTTTCTGCCGGCCGCGATCGTTGGGGTGTTGCTCTCTGCCGTCGTGCCGATCAAGATTTCGATGGATTACAGGGCACGTATGCGGCGTTTCGAAGAGGGACTGGTGGAGGCGCTGGACGTAATGACCCGGGCGCTCAGAGCGGGCCAGCCTTTCAACGAATCGATGCTGATGGTGGCTCAGGAGCTGCAGGGGCCGGTGGCCGAGGAGTTCGGGCTGACGTTCTCAGAATTGAACTATGGCTTGTCGCCCAAACAGGCATTCGAAAACATGCTGGAACGCGTACCCAGTATTACTCTCAAGGCCCTGGTGGTGGCGGTACTGCTGCAGCGGGAGACCGGGGGCAATCTTGCCGAGCTGCTCGACAAAATAAGCAGGGTGCTGCGGGGCCGGTTCCGGTTCCATCGAAAAGTCAGGACCTTGTCGGCGGAGGGCCGGATGTCATCCGTCGTGTTGATTGCCGTGCCATTCGTGTTGTTCGCAATGCTTTACTTTACCTCACCGGAGTATGCCACCGTGCTGCTCAACCACCCGACCGGCCATAAGATGATTGCGTTCTCATCGATCCTGTTGGTTATCGGCATTGTTTGGGTGCGCAAATTGACCAGAATAGACGTTTGAGGTTGTGACGTGGACCGCACCATAACTCTTTTGAACGATTATTTTCAGGACCCCGAGGCGCTCAGGTGGGGGCTGACCGTTGCCGTCGCATTGGGTGCGTTTCTGCTCATCATCGGAATTTCCTATGTATTTTCAATGACCTTCAGTCCGGCAAGGTCGCGCCTGCGGCAGGTCGTGGGACACTCGTCCGACAACGGCCCTTCCATGGCGACGCGGATCGGAGAGCGACTGGAGCCTATTACTCCCTATCTGCTGCCAAAGAAGGAATGGGAAAGGACCAGGATCGATGCGCAATTGGTGCACGCCGGTTTCCGGTCGCGCCAGGCGTTGACCCTGTTCTATACCATCAAGACCGTTGTCGGAGTCGTACTGCCCGTTGCGGTAATAACTGGCGCGCCCTTCATCGGGGAGCTGTCGGGCAATCAATATTCGCTCATGCAGATCGTCATGGCGGCCCTGTTCGCGAGCATGGTCGGCATGGCGCTGCCCAACTTCGTCCTGAACCGCGTCGTGCAGCGGCGCCAACGGAAAATACGCAAGGGCTTCCCCGATGCCCTGGATATGCTGGTGGTTGCGATGGAGGCGGGCATAGGTCTGGCGGCCGCAATTCAACGGGTTTCCAGGGAGCTGGGACACAGCCATCCGGCCTTGGCTGAGGAGTTGGCCCTTGTGAATGCCGAGATCAGGTCCGGAATAGACCGCGGCGAGGCCCTTAGAAACCTTGCGCGGCGGACGGGCGTGGAGGACATCAAGATCTTCGCCGGCATGATTGCCCAGACCCTGCGCTACGGGACCAGCATTGCGGACACCCTGCGGGTCTTTTCCGACGATTTCCGCGACAAGCGCCTGCAGCAGGCCGAGGAGCAGGCGGCAAAGATCGGCACCAAAATGATCTTTCCCATGGTGTTCTGCTTTTTTCCGGCTTTCTTCGTGGTCGCCGTGGGGCCGGCCGTACTGAAAATCATCGAAGTCTTCGGGGGGTAGGCTATGAGTAATTACTTGGCAAGCGGCGTTCTTCTGATCACTTTAGGTCTGCTGGGTGGCTGCCAGATCGTCCCAAGTGAACCGGATAACGCGACGAGCACCGGGACCACCGGGTCGCTCTATGACGGTGAAGCGCGTGTCCTCTATGACGCCAAGCAACGAGCCGAGACAAGCAAGCAGGCAATGGAGTACGGCGAGCAGGCATTGCAAGCGGGCGACACCGACCGGGCCCTGTACCAGTTCGTCACCGCCTACGAGCTCGATTCGAGCCAGTACATGGCCCTTCACAGGGTCGGAGCCATTCATGCCCGGCAGGGTAAGCTCGAGCGGGCCGCACTGGCGTTCAATCTGGCGCTCCAAGCGAAGCCGGATCATGCCGAGTCCCTGGTAGAGCTGGGTCTTGTCGAGATCCGGATGCGTCGGTACGAGCGGGCGCGGGAACACATTGAGCGGGCCATGGAAAGCAGCCCGGAGTCCTGGCGGGCATTCAACGGCCTGGCGGTCCTTGCGGACCTCGAAAAGGACTTCGAATCGTCGGAACAGTATTACCAGAAGGCGCTCAAGCTGAATCGTGCCTCGGCTGTTCTGTGGAACAACCTGGGCTACTCGAGGTACCTGGCCGGCGACTGGGACAGTGCCCAGGTATACATAAGGAAAGCGCTGGACATTGACCCCGGCTACGAGAAAGCCTGGCTCAACCTCGGACTGATTCATGTCCGGCGCAGCTCCTATGACGAGGCGTTGGGTGCGTTCGAAAGAGTGGTGAAGAAAGCCAATGCATATGAACGCGTAGGGTCATTGGCCATGATGGAAGGAAAGTACGAGGTCGCCGAATACTTCCTGAACCGGGCCATAGACGCGTCGCCCACTTACTACGAAGCCGCCTACGACAAATCCAACAGGCTGAGAAAGCTGCGGGGGTATGGCGACGACTACGGCCTGGCGCAGGCGTTCAAGCTGAAGGGAGATGGCGGTATCGACGGGAGTAGACCGAGCGATGTACGACAGAAAGGCGGCGGGGATTTTCGCGCCCAACCTGCGGGATGGAAGCAGATCGCGACGCCGGTTCAACAAACAAGCCCGGAATAGTTTCTGAATCGGGACTACCACGCGGACAAACCAGTGTCGACTCAATTCACACCAGGACTTCCCTGGCAGATGCGGCTGAAAGCGTTGATGGGCGACGAGGCATTGTCGCAGGCGGATCTGGCTCCCGTGTTTGGCGTCAGCCGCGCCGCTGTCAGCCACTACCTGTCCGGGAGAACAGAGCCCTCGATAGATCAGATCTCCGCGGTCGCAAAGCATATGGGTGTGTCCCTGGACTACCTTATCTACGGGGAGACAGTTGAGCGGAGCGATGTGCCGTTGTTGAAGTGGGACATGATCGAGTCCCATCTGGATAACGAGAGCTTCGAGGTCGCGCCGGCGAACATGACCTATCTGCGTTGTGCGGTCCGGTCGTGTTCCAGCCTGACCTTTGCAGTGAAGGTGCAGGGAGACTCCATGGACTCGAACGGTGGTTATCGGCACGGCGATGTGATTTTTGTCGACCCGGATAAACAGCCTGCCCACGGCCACGACGTCATCGTCAAGCTGGCGAAACAGCGCATGGTGCTGCGGCGCCTGTCGATTAACGAGGACGGAACGCGGTATTTCCGCGCACTCAATCCGAATGTGCCCATGAACTTCGAGGGGCCGGTGGACATTGCCCGAATATACGGCGTCGTTATTTTCAGCGGCTGTTTCCGGGTCTGAGGCGGTGTCGCAGCCCGTGGGCGGCCCGGCGCCGGGTAGCCGGGTGTCGGGAAGAATGGCAGATGCGAAACCGCAGTCCTTGCGGGGCGGCCGCGAGCTGGCATCGAGTCTGGGGCTCGAATGCAGCGCCTGCAGCGAATTTTACCGGTAGTTGTCACTGGACACGTTCGACACTGTGCTCTATAGTAGAA
>JBEPXV010000060.1:0-8413 GCA_041641695.1 Gammaproteobacteria bacterium
CGGCTGCTACGGGGCCATGAAGTGTTTGCTGAGCTTCAGGCCCTGGTTCTGGTAGCTTGATTTGAGGGTCTGGCCGTAGATTTTGTCGGGGGGTTCGGCGAGGGGTTCGTAGACCAGGCGGCCGACGATCTGGCCGTGTTCTATTACGAAGGGGACTTCGAAGGATCTTACTTCCAGGACGGCTCTGGAGCCCTGGCCGCCGGCCTGGGCGTCGCCGAAGCCGGGGTCGAAGAAGCCGGCGTAGTGGACGCGGAACTCTCCCACCAGGGTGTCGTAGGCGATCATCTCGGCGGCGTAGTCGGTGGGGACGCGCACGGCTTCCTTGCTGGCGAGGATGTAGAACTCGCCCGGGTCGAGGATCAGGCCGGGGCCGTTGCTGCGGTACATGGGGTCCCAGAAGTCGGCCGGGCGGTAGTGGTTCTTGCGGTCCATGTCGATGAGGCCGGTGTGGGAGCGGGCGCGGTAGCCGATGAGGCCGGTATCCGGGTCGCCGGCGACGTCCACGGTGATGGGGACGCCGTTCTTGATGTCGTCGTGGGACAGCGGCGCGTCGATGACCTTGAGCTCTTCCTGGAGCTTGATGTGCTCGGCGTCGGAGCGGCTGGCGATGCCCCGCCGGACGCGGAGCTGGTTGAGCCGGGTGCCGCGCCGGACCAGCACGCTGAAGGTGCGCGGGGCGATCTCGGCGTACAGGGGGCCCGTGTAGCCGGGCTTGACCTGGTCGAACTCCACGCCGTGGTCGGTGATGAGGCGCGTGAATACGTCGAGACGGCCGGTGGAGCTCTTCGGATTGCCGATGGCGCTGTGGTCCGGCGGTAGGTTTACCGATTCCATCAGCGGCACGATGTAGACACAGCCGCGCTCGAGCACCGCGCCTTCGCTCATGTCGAACTCGTGCATGGCGAGGGTCTCGATGCGCTCCCTGACGGTGTTGTGCTTGCCCGGCAGGAAGCTGGCGCGGACGCGGTAGGCTTTGTCGCCGAGGCGCAGGTCCAGGCTGGCCGGCTGGATCTGCTCGTCGTCGATGGGGTCGGTGGCCTTGATGGCGCCCGAGCGAATGAGGTCGACCAGGGACTGGGAGGGGAGGACGCCTTTGGGTCCGGGTTCCGTTTTTCGGGCGGGGTGGTCCGTCATGGGTGGTGGGGGTTCATTCTGGGTTTCAGGCGGCCAGGTCGATCAGGTTGTTGCGGGTGTGGCCGTGCTGTTGGCGGACCAGCTCGAGGACTTCGGGGGAGCCGTAGAGCTCGTACTTCAGGTTGTTGATGTCGCGGCCCTTGATGAGGATGCGCAGTGGGTCGCAGCTGTCCGGGATGCGGATGTCGGCGAAGCGGTGCTTGACCTGGCGGGCGGCGCGCAGCAGCACCGCTTTGGTGACGCTGTCGCCGATGAAGCAGGGGTCCAGTTTCCTGCCGCCGACTTCGAAGTGGATTTCGAGCATCGGGTTGACCGTTGTGGTTATGTTGCCTGGAACCGGCGCGTCCCTGCTCCCTCCCTCAGCTTCGAGGGAGGGAGTACGACGGTGTCCAATCCCTGGACTGAGGAGGAACCCGGTTGTTGAGCGACGTGGCCCGGCGCGTGGGCTTCGCCGCCTGGCGGTGACGATGGGTGGCTCAGCCGCACTTGGATTCGCCGCAGTTCAGGCAGGTGAGGCAGCCGTCTAGCTGCACCATGGCCTTGGTGTGGCACCGTCCGCATAGGGTCGCGCCGTCCGGAAAATCGTTGTCCGAAGGACCTGTAACCGGTTCTTCCTGCTGCCGGCTTTTCGCCTGCTCGTACTTGGCGCGCGCCTCCTCCACCAGCGTCTGCTGGTGCGGGTCCAGGCTTGGCTTCTCGAGCATGCCGATATCGATCAGGTGCTCCTCGATGACGCTGCCCAGCTCCGCCACCAGGGACGGGACGTACTTGCCGCCCTTCTTGAAGTAACCGCCCTTCGGGTCGAACACCGAGTGCAGCTCCTCCACCAGGAAGTTGACGTCGCCGCCCTTGCGGAACACCGCCGACATGATGCGCGTCAGGGCGACGATCCACTGGAAGTGGTCCATGTTCTTCGAGTTGATGAACACCTCGAAAGGCCGGCGCAGCTCGTGCTCGGTACCCTCGTTCAGGACGATGTCGTTGATGGTGACGTACATCGCGTGCTCGGACTGGGGCGTCTTGATCTTGTAGGTGGACCCGCGCAGCATGGGCGGGCGCTCCACCTGCTCGTGCATGTGCACGACTTCCGCCAGCTCAGACTCCGCCCGGGCGGCGGGCCTGTTCCCCGCCGGGGCGGCCGGCTTGTCCTCCGGCGGGTCGTTCTGGACGACCCGGTAATCCACGATGGGTTTCTCGATCTTGATTGCCATGTCTGCGTCTCTCTAGAATTTTCCGTAGTAGCCTTCTTTCAGGGCGTCGAACAGGTTGGCGGCGGTATGCATCTCGCCGTCGTACTCGATCTCCTCGTTGCCGCGCGCCGTCACCGTGGTGCCGTCCTTGAGGGTGAACTCGTAGACGGTGTTCTCCAGGTCCTTCTCCTTCACCAGCACGCCCTGGAACGCCTCCGGGTTGAAGCGGAAGGTCGTGCAGCCCTTCAGGCCGTTCTCGTAGGCGTACATGTAGATGTCCTTGAAATCCTCGAACCGGTAGTCCGTGGGCACGTTGGCGGTCTTGGAGATGGACGAGTCGATCCACTTCTGCGCCGCCGCCTGGATGTCGACGTGCTGCTTCGGGCTGATGTCGTCGGCGGTGATGAAGTATTCCGGCAGCTGCCGGTCGGGATCGTCGGTGTACGGCGCGGCGGACTCATCCACGTAATGGCGGTACGCCAGCAGCTCCATAGAGTTGACCTCCACCTTCTCCTTCGACTTGCGGCCCTCGCGGATGACATTTCGATAGTACTGGTGCGCGAAGCTCGGCTCGATGCCGTTGCTGGCGTTGTTGGCCAGCGACAGCGAGATCGTGCCGGTGGGGGCGATGGAGCTGTGATGGGTGAAGCGCGCGCCGGTCTCGGCGATCTCCGCCACCAGCTCCGGGGCTTCCCCGGCGAGCTGCTGCATGTAGCGGCTGTACCGGGCGTGCAGCACCCTGCCCTTCACGGTGTCGCCGACCTTGTAGCCGTCCCGGGCCATCTCCGGGCGCTTGCGCAGCATTTCCGCGGTGACCGTGAAGTTGTCGTCCATGATGGGCGCCGGGCCCTTCTCCCGGGCCAGCTCGACCCCCTGCCGCCATCCGGCCAGCGCCATCTCCTTGGTGACGCGCTCGGTGAACGCCAGGGACTCGGCTTCGCCGTACTTCATGCGCAGCATGGTCAGGGTCGACCCGAGACCCAGGTAGCCCATGCCGTGGCGGCGCTTGTACTCGATCTCGTGGCGCTGCTTCTCCAGGGGCAGGCCGTTGATCTCCACCACGTTGTCCAGCATGCGGGTGAACACGCCGACCACGTCCCGGAACTCGTCCCAGTCGAAGCGCGCGTCGTCGGTGAACGGATCGCGCACGAACTTGGTGAGATTCACCGAACCCAGCAGGCAGGAGCCGTAGGCCGGCAGGGGCTGCTCCCCGCAGGGGTTGGTCGCGCGGATGTTCTCGCAGAACCAGTTGTTGTTCATCTCGTTGACGCGGTCGATCAGGACGAAGCCCGGCTCGGCATAGTCGTAGGTCGACGTCATGATCATGTCCCACAGGCGACGGGCCTTGATGGAGCGGTAGACCCGGCAGGCCACCAGCCCCTCCTCGTTGCTGAGGTAGCCGGTGCGCGTCGGCCACTCCCGCCAGACGATGTCGTCGGCTTTCAGGGCATCCGGGTTGTCCTTGAGCTCCTTCTCATCGACCGGGAACACCAGCTTCCACATGCGGTCGTGCTTGACCGCCTCCATGAAGCCCTCGCTGATCAGCAGCGACAGGTTGAACTGGCGCAGGCGGCCGTCCTCGTGCTTGGCGCGCACGAAGTCCTTGACGTCCGGGTGGGCCACGTCGAAGGTGGCCATCTGCGCGCCGCGCCGGCCGCCGGCCGAGGACACGGTGAAGCACATCTTGTCGTAGATATCCATGAACGACAGCGGCCCCGAAGTGTGGGCGCCGGCGCCGGAGACGTAGGCGCCCCGGGGTCGCAGGGTGGAGAACTCGTAGCCGATGCCGCAGCCGGCCTTCAGGGTCAGGCCGGCCTCGTGGACCTTCTCCAGGATACCGTGCATGGAGTCGTGAACCGTGCCGGAGACAGTGCAGTTGATGGTCGAGGTGGCGGGCTTGTGGTCCCAGGCGCCGGCATTGGACATGATGCGGCCGGCGGGGATGGCGCCGCGGCGCAGGGCCCAGGTGAAGCGCTCGTACCAGTGCTCGCGCTTGGCCTCGTCATGCTCGATCTCGGCGAGGGCGTAGGCGACGCGCTTGTAGGTGGCGTCCACGTCCTCGTCGATGGGCTTGCCGGACTTGCTCTTCAGCCGGTACTTGGTGTCCCAGATGTCCAGGGACGCTTCCTGTAACGGAAGGTCTTTCTTCGTCTCGTCGCTCGATGCGGGTGCCTGCACGCTGCTCATGCCTTCACTTCCCCTTTCTTCACTGACAATTATTTACACACTTATTCAAGGGCCTGGGACCCGCCACCCCGGGACCACCGGCTCGCCTGTCGTGTTCCCACCTCAAGACCCGTCCCTTCTATCGGTTTCGCGGCCGGAAACCCCTAGATATTGTGGTTGCTTCGGGCCGGAGTCCTAAGATATTGAATTTCCGGGGGCGATGCAAGGGCCATTCATCGGACATGGGCATACTTGGACAAGCCGAACCCGGACAAGCCGATAAACGGTGACCGCGCGCCCACGGCGCGTCGCCCGGCTGGCGCCGTGCGGAAAAACGCAGGTGTGGTGGGATATGTCGGGCGCCCGGCGGCGGCCCGCCCGTCAGGTCGGGCCGGTGCCGCTCAGGCGGTTTCCGTGCGGGTCAGGCAGGCGCCGGTGCCGGCCAGGCCGCAATAGCCGCCCGGTTTCTTGGCCAGGTACTGCTGGTGGTAGTCCTCGGCGTAATAGAACTCGGGCGCGTCCACGATCTCCGTGGTGATCCGGCCGAAGCCCTTGTCCGCCAGCGCCTTCTGAAACGCCTCCAGGGAGGACTGCGCCGCGGCCCGCTGGGCCTCGTCGTAGACATATATACCGGAACGGTACTGGGTCCCGATGTCGTTGCCCTGGCGCATGCCCTGGGTGGGATCGTGGGACTCCCAGAACACCCGCAGCAGCTCGTCGTAGCTCAGCTTCGCGGGGTCGAAGACCACCAGCACCACCTCGTTGTGGCCGGTCCTGCCGGTGCAGACTTCTTCATAGGTCGGATTGGGCGTGTAGCCGCCGGCGTAGCCCACCGCCGTGGTGTACACCCCCGGCAGCTCCCAGAACGCGCGCTCGGCGCCCCAGAAACAGCCCATGCCGAAGAGGGCTTTCCCGAGCTCCGGTGGAAACGGTCCCTGCAGCGGAGTCTGCAGCACGAAATGCCGGTCCGGCACGGGCATGGGGCGGTCGCGTCCGGGCAGGGCATCCCTTTCGGCGGGCATCGTTGTCTTCTTGTCGAACCAGTGCATGAGGCCTCGTTTGTTCATTGCGCATCAATTACCATCTGCCAGTCTAAATTATTGATCCGGGAAACACCATGAAGTTCCTGAAGCGGTTCGTCCTCATCATACTGCTCCTCGCGCTGGCCCTGATCGGCGCGGGCTACTTCCTGCTGCCGGATGCAGCGCGCGTGGAGCGCGACATCCGCATCGACGCCCCGCCGGAAGCGGTGTTTCCATACGTCAACAACTTCCGCCGGTTCAACGAATGGTCCCCCTGGGCCGACTGGGCGCCGGACATCGAGTACACCTACAGCGGGCCCGATTCCGGGGTCGGCGCCAGGATGGACTGGCAGAGTGACAGCCCCGAGGTGGGCAGCGGCAGCAACCTGATCACCCAGAGCCGCCCCCCGGAGCGGGTCACCATGCGCCTGGACCTGGGGGCCCAGGACCGGGCCACGACCTATTTCGATATCGAGCCGGCGGGCGACGGCAGCCATGTCGTGTGGGGCTTCGAGACCGAGTTCGGCAACAATATCATTGACCGCTACTTCGGCGTGATGATGGGATACTGGGTCGGGGGTGATTTCGATCGTGGACTGCAGGATCTGAAGACGCTGGTGGAGGCGAAGCACAATGAGTGACGACTCCACCCTGTATGTCGTATCCAACCGCGTGCCGGTGGCCGCCGGCTGGCGGGAAGAGTTCGAAAGACGCTTCCGGGAGCGCGCCGGACAGATAGACCGGCAGCCCGGCTTCGTGCGCATGGAGATTCACCGGCCCGCCGATGACGACTCCCCCTACGTCGTGCACACCGTGTGGCGGGACGAGGCCAGCTTCCGGAGCTGGGTGGGCAGCGATGACTTCAAGGCGGCCCATGCCAACCCGATGCCCAAAGAGGCGTTCGACGGCGAGAGCCGTATGGAGCGGCACGAGGTCGTCATCACAGCCTGACAGCGGGCCGGTCGGCGCGTTCGGCAACGGCCCGATATGCTGGAACCTGGTCCGGCCCGACGCATTGCAACATCGGCGGGTTTTCGCTGTCTGAGCCCCCACACTCTCACGTGAAGGCCAGCATCCATGAAACAGTCGAATCTAACCGCCGCGGGCGCCTTCCTGCTGGCGGCCCTGCTGGCCGCCGGGGCCGGGGCGGCGGACAGCGATCACGCCACTGCCGTCTTCGCGGGCGGCTGCTTCTGGTGCACGGAGGCGGACTTCGACAAGGTTGAGGGCGTGATTTCCACGACATCGGGGTATATCGGCGGCCACAAGAAGAACCCCACCTACAAGGAGGTGTCGGCCGGCGGCACCGGACACACGGAGGCGGTGCGGATCCGGTATGACCCCGAAACTGTCAGCTACGAGGAGCTTCTGGACGTCTTCTGGGTCAACCACGACCCCACCACCGACGACCGGCAGTTCTGCGACAAGGGACGCCAGTACCGCCCGGGCATCTTCTATCACGACAGCGAGCAGAAGCGTCTCGCGGAGGCCTCCAAGCGCGAGGTCGAGAACAACCGTTCATTTCCGGTGTTGACGGAGATCAGTGAGGCGACGGAGTTCTATCCCGCCGAGGAGTACCACCAGGATTACTACAAAAAGAACCCGATCCGTTACAAGTTCTACCGGTACAGCTGCGGGCGCGATGCGCGCCTCGAGGAGCTCTGGGGGGAGAACGCCGGGTCATGACCCGGCGTCCCGGGTCGCCGCCTGACTCGCGGCGACCCGCACGGAATCCGGGCTAGCCCTGCAGGGCCTCCCTCGGGTCGTGATACGTGTAGCCGAGATCGTCGGCGACCTCTTTATAAACGACCTTGCCCTTGTAAACGTTCAAGCCTTCCATGAGATAGGGATTGTCCAGCAGCGCCTGCTTGTAGCCCTTGTCGGCAATGTTGAGCAGATGCGGCAGCGTGACGTTGTTCAGCGCGTAGGTTGACGTCAGCGGCACACCGCCCGGCATGTTGGCCACACAATAGTGCACGACGTCGTCCACCACGTACGTGGGGTCGGAGTGGGTCGTGGGCCTGGACGTCTCGCAGCAGCCGCCCTGGTCGATGGCCACGTCGACAATGACGGAGCCGGCCTTCATCTCGCGGACCATCTCGGCCGTCACCAGCTTCGGCGCGGCGGCGCCCGGGATCAGCACGCCGCCGATGACCAGGTCCGCGTCAATGACATGCTGCTCGATGGACTCCGCAGTGGAGAAAACCGTCGTCGTGGTCCGCCCGAACTGCTCCCAGTGCGCTTCCAGCACGTCCGGGTTGCGGTCGATCACCCAGACGTCGGCGCCCATGCCCACCGCCACGAAGGTGGCATGCCTGCCGACCATGCCAGCGCCGATCACCACCACCTTGGCCGGGTGCACGCCGGGCACGCCGCCCAGCAGCATGCCGAGCCCGCCGTGCGGATGCTCGAGGCAGTAGGCCCCCGCCTGCACGGCCATGCGCCCGGCGACCTTGGACATCGGGGCCAGCAGCGGCAGGCCGCCGTGGGGCGACGTGACGGTCTCATAGGCGATGCATACCGCCCCGCTCTCCACCAGGTCCCGGGTCTGCTCCGGGTCCGGTGCCAGATGAAGGTAGGTATAAAGGATCTGGTCCTCCCGCAGCATGGCGCGCTCGCCCGCCTGGGGCTCCTTGACCTTCACGATCATGTCGGCGCGCGCGAAGATCTCCTCGGCGCCGTCGACGATCTGCGCGCCGGCGGTTCGATAATCCTCGTCGCTCGAGCCAATGCCTTCGCCGGCGTTGGTCTGCACCATGACATCGTGGCCATGGGTTACGGCCTCGCGTACGCTGGAAGGCGCCATGCCCACACGATACTCATGATTCTTGATTTCCTTGGGTACACCAATCAGCATTCTCGTCTCCGATGGATCGATCGAGACCGGCTCGAACAGCCGCG